>DXVG01000054.1:3077-9067 GCA_019409045.1 Clostridiales bacterium
GCGCGCCGATGGGCACGGGCGTGGGCGCCTCGGTGGGCGCCTCAGTGGGCGCCTCGGTGACCGGCGCGGCGAGCATGAAGCGCACGCTCTGGTAGCTCACGAGGCTCTGGTCGCCGCTTGCCGGGTAGGCGAGCACCTCAAATGTGTAGACCTGGCCGGGGGTGACGGTGTCGGTGCCGATGCTCAGCTCGGTGGAAGTGACGTTTCCGGAGCGCACCACGGCGTTGTTCTGGTCGTACACGGTTACGGTGTAACTTGCCACGTCCCCCTCGACGTGCCAGGAGAAGTACGCGCTTTCCTCAAACACGGCCACGCCGCTCTCGTCGTAGGAAGCGCCCTCGGCGCTGATCTGCGGCTCGCCCAGCGCGGGGGCCTCCGTCACCGGGTCGCCCACGAGCATCACCCAGGCGCTGGAGGTCGCGCTCTGGCCGCCGTCGGAGGCCAGGGCGGTGATGGACAGTTCGTAGATCACGTCCTGCGCAAGGCTGGAGGCAGGTATGGTCATGTCCGTGTCGTTTGCGGGATAGGTCTGGTCGTAGATGGTCGCGCCGGACTCGTCGCGCAGCGTCACATGGTACCCGGCCACGTCGCCCTCGGCGAACCAGCGCACGGTCAGGTCGCCGCGCGTGAGCGTGATGCCCTCGCTCTCGCCGGAGGAGCCCTCGTAGGAGAGCGTGGGCGCGCCGACGGGCGCGGAGGTGGGCGCCTCGGTGGGCGCTTCGGTGGGAGTCTGGGTGGGCTGCATCTGCGCGCGGTAGACGTATTCCTCCAGGTAGTTCTGCGTGCGGGCGTTGAACACGCCGTTGGGCGTGAGCGCCTCGTAGCCCAGATCCGCGTTCACGCGAAGCTGGAAGTCCAGGATCGCCTGCGAGGTGGAGCCGTCGTACACGCCGTCCGCCTGGCCGAGGAAGCCGAGGTAGGCGAGCTGCTCCTCCATGTAGTAGATGGAATCCGGGTCGGAATTTGCGTCCACGAGCACGTTTTCGTCCTCATCCCCGCCGGGGTCCTGCGTGGGCGTGGGGGCGATGGTGGGTGTGGGCGTGGGCGCGACGGTGGGCGTGGCGGTGACCGGGTGGTCCACATAGTACACCAGGTACTGCAGCGTCGCCTCGTCGCAGTTGCCGGTGACCGACAGCGCATTGTAGCCCTGCTGGTTGTTGACCCACACCTGGAAGTCGCGCACGGCCATGGTGGTGGCCGAGCCATACACGCCGTCCACGCCGCCGAGGAAGCCCAGGTCGCGCAGCATGGTCTGCATATAGCGGATGCGCTCGGTGGAGGAGTTCGGGCCGATGCCCGACTCCGCGGTGGCGGTGGGCGTGGGCGTGGCGGTGGGCGCGCTGGTGGGCATGGCGGTGGGTTTCACGTCGTTCCACCAGTCGGCGAACACGATCAGGTAGTCGCGCGTGGCGCTGTCCACCGTGCCGGTCACCTCGAGCACCTCGCGGCCGTAGTAGCGGTTCACATAGTCCTGGAACTCCCAGACCGCGCCGCGCGTGGCCGCGCCGTACACGCCGTCATCGGAGCCCTCCGGCAGGTGGCCCAGCGTGATGAGCAGCTGCTGCACACGGCGGATGTCGTAGGTGGAGGAGTTTTCGTCGATGACCGTGTCGTCCGGGGTCTCGGTGACCACCGGCGGCGGCGTGGCGGGGCTCTGCGTGGGCTTGGCCGCGATGCCGTACTGGTCGAGCCAGTACAGCGTGGCCGGGCCCGCGATGCCGTCCACGGTGAGCTTGGGGTCGATGGCGTAGGTGTTGTTCATGTAGGTCTGGAAGTCGCGCACGGCCTGGCGGGTGGCGCTGTCATAGCGGCCGTTGGGCTGCGTGTAGTCCAGCCAGCCCAGGCCGATGAGCTGCCACTGAAGCTGCGAGATCTCCTCTGAAGACGCGTTGCCGTTGATGATCTGGCTGGTGGGCCGCGGCGTTGCGTTGGGCGCGGGCGTGCGCACGTTTCCGGCCTGGTTGTTGTAGTTCTCGTTCTCGTTCGTGCCGGAGATGTAGTCCATCCAGGACAGGTCCGGGTCGGTGATGGGCGCGAACGTTGTCTGCACATAGGGCGTGGGCGAGGCGGTGGGCGCGGGCGTCCACGGCGTGTCCGAGGCCAGCGTGGGCGTGGGCGTCGCCTCCGTGATGGTGTCCGACGTGCCCGACAAGAGCCGTATGATCAAAAACGCCACCGCCAGCACGGCCACCGCCGCGCCGCCGATGATCAGCGCCATCTGGCGCGCGGAGCGGCCGTCCCCGTCGCGCTCCGGGCGCTGTCCGCCGCCGGAGGCCGAGGCCGACTTGCGCTGGGCGACGTAGGCCGTGCCGTTCTCCTCAAAGTAAAAGTGACGCTTCTTGGGGTCCTCCACGCCCTCCACGCTGGCGCGCAGGCGCTGCATGCCCTTTTCAAAGGCCTCCTCCGCGCCCGCGGCGGGCACCACGCTTCCGTCGTTGAGCCGGCGCGCGCTCTCGCGCGGCAGGTACTCGCGGATGCGCAGCGTGCTCTCGCGCTTTGTGTCGTAGGCCATGTAGACGATGCCCCCGGCGTCCTGCCCCATGGCGCGCCCGACCAGGAAGCGGCCGTTGTGCAGAAGCGTGCCCGGCAAAAGCTGTATCTGCGGCACGGCGGCGCGGGAATCGCGGCCGCAGTGCGGGCACACGTTGTGCCCGTCCAGGTCCTTAAAGCAGTACATGCACTTGTTTTCAAATGCCATGGGGTTCACTCCTTTGTATTCAGGAAGTCCGCGGCGACGCGCCACGTCCTTGCAAAGACATCCTCGATCGAGCCCGCCGCGTCCACGGCGCGTATGCGCTCGGGCTCGGCCTCGCGCAGGGCGGCGTAGGCGTCGCGCACCAGCGCGTGATACGCCGCGTCCTCCGCCTCGATGCGGTCGGGGCCGCGCTTCCGGGTCGCGCGCGCGAGCGCCTCGCGCTCGTCGATCTGGTACAGAAGCGTCAGGTCCGGCCGCGCCCGCAGCGCGGGTGTATTGATTAGACGTACAAACTCCTCGCCGAGTTCACGCCCGTGGGCCTGATAGACGATGGAGGAGTCCAAAAACCGGTCGCACAGCACGAGCTTTCCCGCCTCCAGCGCGGGCAGGATCACGTCGTGGACGTGCTGTGCGCGCCCGGCGGCGAACAAAAGCGCCTCGCACGCCGCGGTCATGCCGCGCGCGGACGCGTCGGCGGCGTCGGCCAGCACGATCTGCCGGATGCGCTCGGCGATGGGGCAGCCGCCCGGCTCGCGCGTGCGCACGACCTCCCAGCCGCGCTCCTCCAGGCGGTCCGCCAGAAGCGCCATCTGCGTGGACTTGCCGCAGCCGTCGTTGCCCTCGAATGTGAGAAACGCGCCGCGCGGCTTCTGCACGCCCAGAAGGCCGAACAGGGCCTGCACGTCCGGCGCGAACAGGTCCGGGCCGCAGGCGTCCAGCTCCGCGCGCGCGCCGTAGCCGTAGCCCACGGCCAGCGCGGCCACGCCCGCCTCCTTCGCGCCCAGCACGTCGAACTTGCGGTCGCCCACCATCACCGCGCGCCGCCTGTCCGCGCCCTCGGGAAGCGCGCGCAAAATCAGGCTCGCCTTGTCGGCGCGGTGGTTGCTGGGCGAATTGCCCACGATCGCGTCCAGGTACGGCGCCATGCCGAAGTGCTCCGCGATGCGCACGGCCATGGCCTCCGGCTTGGCGGTCGCGATGGCGATGTACCTGCCCGCCGAGCGCAGCGCGCGCAGAAGCTGCGCGATGCCCGGGTACACGGCGTTTTCGCGCCAGCCCACCGCCTCGAACCGCTCGCGGTAGACCTCGATGGCGCGCAGCGCGGTCTGCTCGTCCATGCCGCAGTGCTCCATGAACGAGGCAAGCAGCGGCGGCCCGATGAACGTGGACAGCTCCGCCTCGCCGAGCGGGGGATACCCCAGGCGCGCAATGGCGTGCGCCGCGCTTTTGACGATGCCCTCGCCCGAGCGCGTCAGCGTTCCGTCCAGGTCAAACAGCACATAGTCAAACATCGCCGTCCACTCCTTCGCATACCGCGTCCACCATGCCGCCCTCCGCGCCGAACAGGCGCGCGCCCAGCGCCTCCGAGGCGGTCAGGAACGCAAGGCTCTGAGGCGTAAACCGCTCGCCGGGCGCGACCACCGCGCAGCCGGGCGGGTACGCGCCCACGGCCCGCGCGGCGATCCTCCCCTCGGCCCCGGCAAGCGGCACGCTCTGCGCCCTGCCCAGCGCCGCCGCGCGCGCGGACATGGCGCGCTCGCCGAACGCGGGCTGGGGAAACTCGGGCACGCCGCGCCCGGGGCGCAGCCGCGCGAGCGCGCCGGTGAGCGCGTCCAGGTCCTCCGGGCGGTCATACACCGTGGAAATGGCCACCACGCCGCGCGCGTCGGCCATTTCCACGCTCACGCCCAGCTCCTGAAGCTGCGCCTGCGCGGCCCAGCCGGTCAGGCCCAGCGCGTCGGTGCGCACATACAGCCGCGTGGGGTCGCCCAGGTCCTCGCACAAAAGCCCCAGCGCCGCCACGCGCTCCCGCGCCCGCGCGCACAGGCCGCACAGGCGCTTGAGCGCCGCCGCGCCGCGTGCGTCCATCCACGCGCGCGTGTCGTCCAGCGAGCGCAGGATCAGGAACGAGGGGCTGGAGCTTGCCGCCATGCGCAGCATGCGCCGAAGCCGCGGCGCGGCCTGCGCGTCGCGCACATGCAGCCACGCGCCGCCGGTGAGCGCGCCCAGCGTCTTGTGCGCGCTCTCCACCGCGCAGTCCGCGCCCGCGCGCATGGCCGAGGCCGGCGCGTCCCACCACGAAAAGTGCGCGCCGTGCGCCGCGTCCACCAGCACCGGCACGTCCGCGCGCGGCAGGGGCTCCACGCGGCCGTAGTAGTCCGGCCGTGTGACGAGCACCGCGTCGCACGCCTCCTGCGAAAGCGCGCGCGCAAGGTCCGCGCCCGGCGGCAGCAGCACAGGCTCCACGCCCGCGAACACGCAGGCGGTGAGCGCGGCGTGGTGCGCGTCCCGGCGCATCAGAAGCCGCCCGCCCGGGGGCACGAAGGCGAGCACCATCGCAAGCAGCCCCGCGGTCGCGCCGCCCGCCACCAGTATGGACGCGCCCGCGCCCGCCGAGCGCGCGAGCAACTGCTCCGCGCGGGCGATGCCGCCCTGCGGCGCGTACAGGTCGTCCGTCTCGGGAAGCTCGGTCATGTCCAGCGCCGCGGGGATGTCCGCGAGCCGCCCCTTGTGGCCGGGCATGTGAAAGCGCGTGCGGCCCTGCGCCGCGCGCAGCATCTCGTCAATGGGGCGTGCGTCGCTCATTGCCCGTCCTCCTGCGCGCACAGCGCGTCGTACACCGCGTCGTCGTCCGTGCGCACGCGGCGCACGCCGTCCGTCCGCTCGTCAAACAGGCAGGCGCTTCGCCACTCGCAGTACCGGCAGGCGCTTCCCTCCCGCGTCGCCGCGGGCGAGGGCGCAGCCACGCCCTCGCGTATGCCGTCCGCGTGCTGGGAGGCCATCTCCAGCGCCCGCGCGATCAGCCGGTCCATGGCCTGCTCCGGAAGCGGCCGCAGCGACCGGTAAAACGCGCCCGGCTCGCGGGAGAGCGCGTCGGCGGCGCGCTCATCTTGCAGCACGGGGCCGTCCATGCGCAGGCTCTTGCGCCGCGCGGCCTCCACCGCCTCGGGCCGCGTGTCCTCGCACAGCAGGTAGCCGTCGCTCATGCGGAAGTAGAACGCGCCCGCGGCCAGCGCGCCGCGCTTTTTCGCCGCCGCGGCCAGGTACACCAACAGCTGTAGCTGAAGCCCCGCCCACGCCTCGGCCATGCTGAACGGCCGGGAGCCGCGCTTGTAGTCCAGCACGCGCACAAACCGCGCCTCGCCCTCGCGCCACTCGTCGATACGGTCGATGGAGCCGTAGAGCGCGCAGTCGCGCCCCTCGCCCACGCGCAGCGTCGCATCGCCGTCCTCGGGGCCGAAGCGCACCTCCAGCCCCACGGGCTCGAAGCGGCTGTCGGCGAGCTGCTCCACGA
>DXVG01000055.1 GCA_019409045.1 Clostridiales bacterium
GCCCCAGATGGATGGAGATGGGCACGGACGAGCCCACGCCGATGAGGTCTGCGAGCGCAAAGTTGATGATGACGAACGGCATGGCCAGGTTCAGCGCCGCGAACGGCGTGCTGCCCAGGAAACGGCCGACGAACATGCCGTCAAAGAGCTGGTAGAGCGCGGAGGCGAGCATACTCACCGCGCCCGGCACCGCCGCAAAGAAGAACAGCCTGCGCGGCGGCGTGTTGGTGAACAGTTCGTGCGAGTTCATGGATTTCCTTTCACTTTCCTGCCTCGTCGAGGCGCTTTTCGTATTCGTCCCAGAGGGCGTCCGTAAAGGCTTCCACGGCGGCGACAAAGGCCGCGTCGTGCGCCTCCAGCGTGCGCTCGATGGCGGCGCGCTCGGCGGCGCAGAGGGGGGAGACGACTTCCTCCGCGTAGGCGCGGCCCTCCTCGGTCAGGCACAGCAGCTTCTCCCGCCCCTTTCCGGCGCGCAGCGTCAGCCGCCCCGCCGCCACCTGCTCCCGGACCAGCGTGTTGATCGTGGTCTTGGGGATCAGCCAATCCTCGCAGATATCCTTCTGCGAGTGCGGCTCTGCGTCCGCCAGCGCGTAGAACAGCGCCAGCAGGTTCTCCGGGACACCGGAGCGGCGGGCAAAGTAGTAATACGCGCCGTCCATGCGCGTGGTGGCCAGGATCAGGCGTCGGGCCAGGTTCGCGGAGTCTGTCATGCGCGTGCCCCCAATCAAAATACGGATTCGTACTGTATTTTAGTACGAATCCGTATTAAAGTCAAGCCCCTCGCGCAAATATTTTTGCGGGGTGCAGCTACAGAAGCAGCATCGCGTCCCCGAAGGAGAAGAAGCGGTATCTCTGCCGCACGGCCTCTTCGTAGGCCGCCAGCGTGCCCTCGCGCGTGTAGAAGGCGCTCACCAGCATCACCAGCGTCGATTCGGGCAGGTGGAAGTTGGTGATCAGTGCGTCCACCATCTTGAAGCGGTAGCCGGGGGTGATGAATATGTTCGTCCAGCCGGACTGCGCCTTCAAGAGGCCGTCGTCCGTGGAGGCGCTCTCGAGCGTGCGCACGCTGGTGGTGCCCACGGCGAACACGCGGCCGCCCGCGGCCCGCGCGGCGTTGACGGCCTCGGCCGCCTCGGGCGCGACCTCGTAGTACTCGGAGTGCATCTCGTGCTCCTCCACGTTCTCCGCCTTGACCGGCCGGAACGTCCCAAGGCCCACATGCAGAAGCACCGGCACGACCTTTACGCCCATCTCGCGTATTTTTTTAAGCAGCGCCGGCGTGAAGTGCAGCCCCGCCGTGGGCGCGGCGGCGGAGCCGTCCTGCCGGGCGTACACGGTCTGGTAGCGGTCGCGGTCAGCGAGCTTTTCGCGTATGTAGGGCGGCAGGGGCATCTCGCCCAGCTGGTCCAGCATCGCCTCCAGCGTGCCCTCGCAGACAAATTCCACGATGCGCCCGCCCGCCTCGGTGGTCTCCAGCATGCGCGCCGTGAGCCGGCCGTCGCCAAAGCACACCTCCGCGCCCGGCCGCAGCTTCCTGCCGGGGCGCACAAGCGTCTCCCACTTCTTCGGGCCGAGCTGCCTGAGCAGGAGCACCTCCGCCGCGCCGCCGCCTGCGCGACGGCCGATGAGGCGCGCGGGGATCACGCGCGTCTCGTTCACCACCAGCACGTCGCCGGGGCGCAGGTAGTCCGTCACGTCAAAAAAATGCCGGTGCTCCAGCGCGCCGGTATCCCGGCGCACCACCAGCAGGCGGCTCGCGTCGCGCGGCTCTATGGGCGTCTGCGCGATCAGCTCCTCGGGGAGCTGGTAGAAAAAGTCACTCGTCTTCATCGCCGATCAGCCTCAAAAGTCCCTCTACAATGTAGTCTATGTTCGCCTCGTCCAGCACGGTATCGCGCCGCGTATGTATGCGCCCCAGCATCGGGCCCACGCCGCGCGCGCGCCGCAGCGTCGCCACCGCCAGCGACTTTTTGAAGCCGAACTGGTCGGAGGGGTAAAACGCCCGCCACGCAGGCAGGTGCAGCGCCTCGTATTCGCCGGATGGGAACGCCGATCTCGTGCGCGCCCACAAATCCTCGTCCGCGCGGTAGGCGGCGCCCGCGGCAAACAGCGCGGTCCGGCCCTCGCCCACGCAGTCCAGGTTGATCAGCGGCGTGCCCTCCATCGCGCGCGCGTGGCGGCGGCGGAACAGCGTCGAGCCGATCAGCCCCATCTCCTCGTTGTCAAACAGCACCACCGCCACGCGGGAACGCTGCGCGCGCGTCATGCGCGAGAGCAGCGTCAGCGCCGCCACCACGCCGGAGGTGTTGTCGTTCATCGTGCGCGGGTTGGCCGGGCCGAACACCATCAGCGCGCTCATGGCGAGCATGCCCGCGCCAAACACCGGCCAGTACACCCACGGCGCCGCGCCCAGCGCGCGCGCCGCCAGCGCGGGCAGAAGCGCGCACAGCGCCATGCACGCGACCAGGCCGAGCTGGTATAGGAGCGTCACGGGCCAGTTGAGCGGCGCTACGAGGTTCGGGAAGGGCATCTCGGCGCAGGTGTCGTAGTGCGCGCCGATGACCACATCCGCGCGCTCGACGTTCCCGCAGACGAGGTTGACGTTTTCAAACAGCCCCCTGGCCCGCTCCTCGCGCAGGAACACGCCCTGCTCGCGCATGTGCTCGCGCACCAGCGCGCGAAACGCGGCCTTGCGCGCCCGGCCCCTGCGCACCATGTGCTCGCGGACGATCTGCGCGCACAGCGGCGTCACAGCTCCATCCTCATCTGGCCGTCGTCGGGCCTGCGCGGCGGCGGCGTGAGCCCCAGGTGCTCGTATGCCGCGGGCGCGGCTACGCGGCCGCGCGGCGTGCGCATGATGAAGCCGAGCTGAAGGAAATACGGCTCGTACACGTCCTCGATGGTGGTCGCGTCCTCGCCGGTGGAGGCCGCCAGCGTGTCCAGCCCCACCGGGCCGCCGCCGAACTTTTCGATCATCGTGCGCAGCAGCGTGCGGTCGGTGCGGTCCAGCCCCAGCTCGTCCACCTCCAGCATCTCCAGCGCGCGGCGCGCCACATCCAGCGTGACGCGGCCGTCGCCCTCCACCTGCGCAAAGTCGCGCACGCGGCGGATGAGCCGGTTGGCGATGCGCGGCGTCCCGCGCGAGCGGGCGGCGATCTCCAGCGCGGCCTCGCGGTCGCAGGGCACCTTGAGGATGCCCGCCGAGCGCATCACGATCACCGAGAGCTCCTCCGGCGTGTACAGCTCCAGCCGGAAGTTGATGCCGAAGCGGTCGCGCAGGGGCGAGGTGAGCATGCCCGCGCGCGTGGTCGCGCCGATGAGCGTGAATTTGGGAAGGTCCAGCCGGATCGAGCGCGCCGAGGGGCCCTTGCCGATCATGATGTCCAGCGCAAAGTCCTCCATCGCGGGATAGAGCACCTCCTCCACGGCGTGGCTGAGGCGGTGGATCTCGTCGATGAAGAGCACGTCTCCGACGCTCAGGTTGGTCAGGATCGACGCCAGGTCGCCTGCGCGCTCAATGGCGGGGCCGCTGGTGATGCGTATGTTGTGGCCCATCTGCGCGGCGATGATGCCTGCCAGCGTTGTCTTGCCCAGACCGGGCGGGCCGTACAGCAGCAGATGGTCCAGAGGCTCGCGGCGCGCGATGGCGGCCTGCATGTACACGCTCAGGCTCTTTTTGAGCTTTTCCTGCCCGAAGTACTCCTGAAGCGTGCGCGGGCGCAGCGACGCCTCGGTCGCCTCGTCCTCCTCCCGAAACCCGGTTGTGATCAGCCGTTCCTCGTCCATCATTGGCGTTTCCCTTTCTGCCTAAGAATTCCCGAAGCGGCGATATGCGCAGCGCCAGCCCCGCCAGCACATACGCGCCAAGCCCGCCGACGCCCATCACCAGCAGGCGCAAGATCGCCGTCCATCTGCTGTGCGCCTCGGGCAGCAGATTGCCCAGCGCCCAGGCCACCAGCGCGGTCAGCGCGGAGGCGGCCAGTATCTTTCCAAGGTCGGGCAGTATGCGCCGAAGCCCCAGGCGGTGCATCCTGCGCCGGAGCAGGCAAAACAGCGCGAGCATGCCGCCGGTGCCGGAGATGGTGGTCGCAAGCGCCAGGCCGCGCACGCCCATCAGCGGATGCAGCACGCTGTTGAGCGCGACGTTCGCCGCCACGATGCACACCGACACGATCATGGTCGTGCGCGTGTCCTGCATGGCGTGGAACGTGCGGTTGAGCAAATCGCGCAGGCCGAACCCGAGCACGCCGATGACGTAGAACAAAAACACGCCCGAGGTCACGTCCACGCTGTCCATCCCAAACTCGCCGCTTAAGTACAGCGCCTTGATCACGTCCTGCGCGCCCACCACGCAGACGGCCACGATGGGCAGCATCACCGCCGCGATGGTCACGGTGGACTTGCGCACGATCTGCAAAATGCCCCGGCGGTCGTTCTCGGCCACGAGACGGCTCATGCGCGAGAACATGATCGTCGTCAGCGGCACGATGATCACGCCCGTGAGCAGCGTGATGACCTTGTAGCCGTAGTTGAGCGCCGAGACGTCGCCCGCGTTGCCGAAGGAGGCGCGCCACTGGTCGATCATGTGGTTGAGCTCGCTCACCGCCATGGACAGTATCGCCGGCCCGGCCAGCGCCATCAGCCGCCGGAAGCGCCGGTCGCGGAAATCCACCACGGGCGTGTAGCGGAACCAGCCGCGCATGAACGGTATCAACACCAGCGTCTGCAACACATTGGCCGCGAACACGCCCCAGGCCAGCGCCTCCACGCCGTAGCGCGCGGAGAACAGCACCGCCGCGAGGATCACCGAAAAGCTCAGCGGAAAGCCCGTGATCTGCGCGGCGATGTACTTTTCCTGCGCGTTGAGCAGGCTCGCCAGCGCGATGGAGGTTATGTTGAAGGTCAGCGTGAGCAGCATGATGCGCACAAGGCGCGCGGTGAGCGCCACCTGCTGCGCGTCGTACCCGGAATACACAAGGTGCACCAGCGGCTCGGCCAGGACCAGCATCAGCGCCGAGAGCGCCAGCGCGATCAGCGCGAATATGTTGATCGTGTTGCTTGCAAAGCGGTTGGCCCGCGCCGCGCCTTTGCGCGCGCGCGCCTGCGTGTACAGGGGCACCAGCGTGGAGGTGATGCACGAGTTGAGCAACAGCACCGGCAGATAGAACACGGTGTAGGCCGAATAATAGGCGTCGCTCTCCACAGAGGTGCCAAAGTACCCGGCTACGACGCTCTCCCGAAGAAAGCCGAACGCCTTGCTGACGATGATGACCAGCGTGACCGCCGCCGTGGTGCGCAAAAACCTGTTTGTGCGAGACAAAACTTCACCTTCCTGCTCTCTCCGGGCGCGTCCCCGGCCACCTGACCCCAACCTATAGTATAGCATAGCCGCCCCAAAAATCAAACCCCCGGCAGGGGGATTTCGCGGCATCGCAACGGCGATTTAAACTTTGGGGCGAAGCACATTGCTTCGCCCCGCGGGCCGACGCGCTACAAAAGCGCGGCGGCTTCCCTGTCCAGTATGACCACGCAGTCCGCGTGGAAGCGCAGCGCGCTGGCCGGCAGGCGCGGCGTGACCGGGCCGAGCACCATGCCGCGCACGGCCTCCGCCTTGTCCGCGCCGGTCGCGATCAAAAGCGTCGAGCGGGCGCGCATGATGGTGCCCACGCCCATGGAGATCGCCCTGCGCGGCACATCGTCCGCGCTTGCGAAGAAGCGCCGGTTGGCCTCGATGGTGCTCGGCGTGAGCGTGACGATGGAGGTCGCGTCCGGGAAGGCGTCGGCGGGCTCGTTAAAGCCTATGTGGCCATTGCGGCCGATGCCCATGAACTGCAAGTCGACGCCGCCCGCGCGCGCAATGGCCTCCTCATAGTCCCGGGCGTTTTTCTCCGGGTCGTCGCCCACGCCGCAGGGGACGTGCGTGTTGGCACGGTCGATGTTCACATGCTCAAACAGGTTTTTGTCCATAAAGTAGCGATAGCTCTGCTCGTGGCCGCCGTCCAGCCCGACGTACTCGTCGAGGTTATAGGTGACCACGCGGGAGAAGTCGATCAGCCCCTCGCGGTTCATCCGCGCCAGCTCCCGATACGTCTCCACCGGCGAGGAGCCCGTGGGCAGGCCCAGCACCATGTCCGGCTTTTTCAGGATCGCCGAGGCGATCAGCGCCGCGGCCGCCTTCGCAGCCGCCTGGGGTGTGTCGTAGGTCAATACGCGCATGCTCTGTCCTCCATACTCACAGTTTCTGTCCAAACTGCGCAAACGCCGCCACGCGCTCGGAGAGCGTGGGCCACTTGCGCAGGCTCTCGGCGCTGAACAGGCCGTCCTTCGGGTCGACCGTGGAGCGCCACTCATGGGCGATCAGCGCCCATGTGGAATCAAACAGGTTGCGGAACGCGGGGTCGCGCTGCGCCTCGCACACGAACGACTGGCGCGGGGAGTTGATGTCCTCGCCGCTGATCTGGAACAGCTCATACTTTTCGCACAGCGCGCGCAGCCGGTCGAGCTGCGGCCGCGTGTTGCGCGAGGGCATGTAGGTGATCGCGCGGAAGCCCAGCTCCTTGATGTAGGGCACCAGCTCATCCAGGTAGTCGTCCTCGAACTTCTGGGCGCGCTTGTCGCCGGTGACGGACTGGCCCACGTCGCCCAGGTACGCATACGCCGAGATCGCGCCGACGTCCTCGCACAGCGCGAGCGCGTCGCGCACGTCGGGGCACTCGTCGGTGGCGTCTATGTAGAAGCGGGCGATCAGGTCGCTCTTGACCCAGCCGAGCAGGTCGTACATGGCGTGGGGGTTCGCCTCGTCCAGAAGGTAGCCCTCCACCTTGGCAGACAGCGGCGCCTTCATTTCGTTTTTGATAAACGACACCAACTTCTCCCCGCGGCCCACCACCTCCAGCAGCCTGTAGGAAAGCGCGCTGGCCAGGTGCCGCTCGGTGACGCTCCCGCCCCTTGCGTAGTTGGAAAGCGGCAGCACGTCCCGGTCAAAGTCGATCGTCACGCCGTACTGCCCCATCAGGCCGTTGACGGCCTCCACCATCTTGCGGTTGCGCGCGTTGCGGCGCTCGCGGTAGACGGCGAAGCGCTCGTTGAGCTCGCGCGCGCGGTTGTGGGGCACGCCGTGCATGGTCATGTAGGCCACGCCGTCCTGATCGGGGTTGTTGATGCGGCGCGTGGCAAAGGGCGTGTTTTTGAAGCTCGCGCGGCACTCCATGCCGATGGTCGCGGCCATGCCCGCAAGCGCGGCCGCCTGCAAAAACTCCTCCGCGCCGGCGATGGAATCGTGGTCCATCAGCCCGCAGGTGCACAGCCCCGCCTGGCGCGCGAAGTACACCGCCGCCGTGGGCGAGTAGGGCGAGAAGGAGTAGGTCGTGTGGATGTGGTTGTTCACGTCCTCGCCCGTGGGGGGGAGGGGTTCGGTCTTGAGCAGCGCCTGCAGGTTCACAAGCGCGCTGTCGCAGTTGAGCAGCGAGAGCAGCTCCTCGCGTGTCCTGGACATGTAAACACTCCCTTTCAGTCGCGGTGGCTTCTCTATTGTACCATGGCCGGAGCGACAATTCAAGCGATGCGCGCCGCTGCCGGAGCCTTTCCCCTCCATTATCCCATCCATCCTTCAAAATGTCAACATGGCATCGTTACATCGCCGTCGCAATTTGCGCGCGCGCATGTGCTATAATATTATGTGGATGATTCCGACGCGCCGGACGCGGCGCGTCCTGATTGGGGAGGACAAAAGATGCGCAAGTGGATGGCGTTGGCCCTCGTTCTGGCGCTGTGCGCGTGCGCCCCGGCGCTGGCCGAGGGCGTGAGCGACGCGCTTGGCCTTACCGGCGCCGGAGAAAGCGCCTCGCGCGGCGACCTTTCCGCGCGCACGGCCACCGACCTGTATTTGGTGGTAGACGATGGCTCGGACAAGGAACTGGTGCGCATCTCCCGCAACGGCGGCGTGTCCGTCCGGGTGGAGGGCGCAAATTCCATCACGGACGTGGTGGCCACCGACGAGCTGGTGTATTTCCTGCGCGTCGCAAACGGCACCACCGCGCTGGTGCGCCGCAACACCGACAGCACGCGCACGGACATATACACTTTCCCGCTGGGCGGCGAGGTCAGCACGCTGAGCGAATACGAGGGCAACCTCTATGTGCTCATCGACGGCAAGCTCAACATCATCTACCCGTCCACCGGCCAGTGCGTGATGCTCTCCGGGACGGCCATGTCGGACTATGCCATCGTCGAGGACAGTGTATACTATGTCTCCGAGAGCGACAAGATGACCTATGAGACCGCCTCGCTGCTGGGCGATGGCATGATCTCCGCGGAGGCGGGCTGCCTGTACAGGATGAGCCTGACCACCGGCGAGAGCTCCCTCGTGATCAAGACCGGCGTATCGGACCTGCGCTACGCGGACGGCGCGCTGTACTTCCACAACCTGTCGGACAACTACGTCATGGGCGACGAGAGCCGCGAGTGGGTCGAGGGCAAGCTCTACCGCTACGATTTGAGCAAGGAACAGCTCACCTGCATGGTCAACGGCTATGACTGGGGCTTCTACCCGATGGACGGCGGCGTAGCCGTGTACACCTCGGGCGATCTGAGCCTGTACAACCACCTGGGCGGCGTGGAGCGCAGCCTGTACGCCCCCGAGACCTACGCGGTGCTCTCCGGCGGCGGCGACGCGGTGATCGTCTATGAGCCGACCGACGAGAAGATCACTTACGTCATGGCCGACGGCACCACCGCCGACGCGAGCGACGGCGAGCCGGGCTATCTGCCGCCCTCCGCCACCACGACCGCGCAGGAGACCAGCGATGCCTCCCCCTTCGGCGAGGGCGCGGGCGACGGCGATGACGCGGCCGCGACCGACGCGGGCAGCGACACCGGCAGCGGCACGGGCACGGGCTCCGGCACGGGCGACAGCACGGGAAGCGGCGACACGGGCACGGGCACGGGCTCCAGCTCCAGTTC
>DXVG01000056.1 GCA_019409045.1 Clostridiales bacterium
GGGTCGGCAAACAGCCCCACGTCGTGACAGAGCCACACCAGCGTGTCGCCCGAACAGGTGACGTTGCCCTCCAGCGCGTAGTCCGTGCGCCCGGCCACGCTGAAGGCGACCGAGGCGGACAGCCCCTGCCGGGAGATCACGGGGGAGGGCCCCACGTTCATCATCACCGACGAGCCGGTTCCGTAGGTGGCCTTTGCCATGCCCGGGCGGTGGCAGCCCTGTCCGAACAGCGCCGCATGGCTGTCGCCCAGCACGCCCGTGATGGGTATGCCGCGATAGCGGCCGAAATCGCCGTCCGCGGCGAGTATGGCCGAGGGCATCAGCGCCGCGGGGATGCCGAACAGCCGGAGCATCTCCCCGCTCCACGCGCGCGTGCGCAGATCCATCAGCTGCGTGCGGCTGGCGTTGGTGGTGTCGGTCAGGTGCAGCCCGCCGGTGAGCCTGTAGACCAGGTAGCTGTCGATGGTGCCCAGCCGCAGTTCGCCCGCCTCCGCGCGCGTGCGAAGCTGCGGCTGTTCGGCAAACACAGAGCGCAGCTTGCCCGCGGGGAAGTACGGCGAGAGCGGCAGGCCGGTGACCTCGTGCACGCGCCCGGCGTGGGCCTCCAGCTCGCGGCACGCGGCCTCGCCGCGCACATCCTGCCATACGATGGCCGGGCAGACCGGCTCGCCGGTTGCCGCGTCCCACAATACGGTGGTCTCCCGCTGGTTGGAAATCGCAATGGCGGCCACATCGTCCGCGCCCACGGCGTCGATCAGCTGGTCGATCAGCGCCTTCACGTTCTGCCAGATCTGCTGCGCATCGTGCTCCACGCGGCCGGGGCCGGGGTAAAACTGGCGGTGCTCCAGCGCGGCGCGCTGCGCGATGAAGCCGCCCTCGTCGATCACAAACGCCTTGCTGGCGGAGGTGGACTGGTCTACGGAGATGATCTTCATAGGCCCTTCACCGCCGCGGCGATGCCCTCGGGCGTGAGGCCGTAGTGGGCGAATACCTCCTTGTTGGTGCCGGAAAAGAGCGTCTCGTCCGGCAGGCCGAGTATGCGCATCTTCACCGGGTGCTTCTGGCAGAGCACCTCCGCCACCGCGCCGCCCAGGCCGCCGCGCACGCTGTGCTCCTCCACGGTGACCACGCGGCCCGTCTGCGCCGCGGCGAGCACCGCCTCCTCGTCCAGGGGCTTGATGGTGTGCATGTCGATCACGCGCACGCGCAGGCCCTGCGCCTCCAGAAGCTCCGCGGCCTTCAGGGAGGGGTACACCATCTCGCCGCAGGCGATGATGGCCGCGTCCGCGCCCTCGCGCACGGTGATGGCCTTGCCGATCTCGACCTGCACATCGGCGGGATAGATGTCCTCCACGTCGCCGCGGCCGACGCGCACATAGGCGGGTTCGGGCGAGGCGGCCAGCGCGCGCGTCATCGCGGCGGCGCTGTTGGCGTCCGCGGGCAGGATCACCTGCAACCCCGGCACCGCGCGCATGAAGGCCACGTCCTGCACCGCGTGGTGCGTGCCGCCCAGCGCGCCGTAGCTCACGCCGCCGGACACGCCCACGACCTTGACGTTCATGTGCGAGTAGGCCACGTCCACCTTCACCTGTTCGGCGGCGCGCGTGGCGTAGAAGCTGGCGGGGCCGCACACGAAAGGCTTCAGCCCCGAGGCCGCAAGACCGGCGGCGATGCCCACCGCGTCCTGCTCGGCGATGCCGCACTCGACAAACTGATCGGGAAGCTCGCGGACAAAGTCGTTGAGCGTGACCGAACCGGAGGAATCCGTCGCCAGCGCGAAGATCCTCTTATCCTCGCGCGCGAGCGTCAAAAGCGTTTGCGTAATGGCCTTTCTTGCCGCCTTCATGCCCACTCGACCCCCTTTACGCCCAGCGCCGCATACGCCTCGAGCAGTTGTTCCTCGTTGGGCACATGGTGGTGCCACTCCGCGCGGTTCTCCGCAAACGGCAGGCCCTTGCCCTTGACGGTGTGCGCAAGCAGCAGGTGCGGCCTGCCCTGCGGATGTTCGCCGTGATAGTAGTCAAGGAGCGCCTGCATGTCGTTGCCGTCCACTTCGACCACGTCCCAGCCGAAGGCGCGCCACTTGGCCGCCAGGTCGTTGAGCGCCATGACCTTTTCGGTGGGGCCGCTGATCTGCAGGCCGTTGCGGTCCACCACCGCGAACAGGTTGTCCAGATGGTAGTTCGCCGCGGCCATGGCCGCCTCCCAGATGCTGCCCTCGGCCTGCTCGCCATCGCCCATGACCACATAGGTGCGCGCGTCCGCGCCCGTGCGCTTTGCCGCCAGCGCCATGCCCACGCCCACGCTCAGCCCGTGGCCGAGCGCGCCGGTGCAGACCTCCACGCCCGGCACTTTGTTGTACGGATGCCCGATCAGGGGGCTGCCCGCCTGAGAGAACGTGCGCAGATCCGCCTTGGGAAAGTAGCCAAGGTCGGCCAGGATCGCCCAGTAGCCTTCCACGGAGTGCCCCTTGCTGAGCAGGAAGTGGTCCTGCGGCCGCTTGACTTCATAAAACAGGCAGGTGAGCACGTCCAGGCAGCTCATCGCGCCGCCGGTGTGCCCCGTGCGCGCGCGCGTGATCATGGTGACCGCGTCGGCGCGCCGCGCGTTGGCAATGCGCGCAAGTTCCACCGCATTCATGCCGATCCCTCCTTACTGGTTGCGCAGCTGCAGCGCGATCTTCTTTTGCAGGTTCGCCTGCATCAGGTCGATGATGACGGCCACCACGATCACCACGCCGCGGATGACCTGCTGCCAGAACGAGGACACGCCCATCATGGTCATGCCGTCGTTGAGCACGTTGATCACCAGCGCGCCGATGATGGTGCCGCCGATGGTGCCGATGCCGCCGGACATGGAGGTGCCGCCCAGCACCACCGAGGCGATGGCGTTCATCTCCCAGCTCTCGCCCGCGGCGGGGTGCGCCGCGCGAAGCTGCGATGTGTTGATCATCGAGCAGATGGCGGCCATCAGCGCCGAGAACATGTACACAAACAGCTTGATCCGCTTTGTCTTGATGCCCGAGAGCGTGGCCGCGCGCTCATTGCCGCCCACGGCGTAGATCTGGTTGCCCAGGGAGGTGTACTTGAGGATGAACAGCGCCACCAGCGCCAGCACGATAAAGATGATGATGGCGTAGGGTATCTGCAGCCCGAACAGAGAGATCGAGCCCGAGCCGATCGTGGGGAAGCCGAGGTTGCCCAGCTCCTCGCTGCCGATGAGGTTGGGGAAGGTGGCGCCGCCGTTTCGCAGCATGGCAAAGCCGCGGCAGACGTACATGGTGCCCAGCGTGGCGATGAACGCCGGAACGTTCAGATACGCGATCAGCGCGCCGGAGACCAGGCCGATCAGCACCGCAATGACCGCCGCAATCAGCAGGATCATGGGCACATTGGGGTAGAACGTGCCGTCCACAAAGGGCAGGCGGATGCCCTCGTTGAGCATGCCGCCAATGAGCATGCCCACAAGGCCCACCACCGAGCCCACGCTCAGGTCGATGCCGCCGGTGATGATCACAAGCGTCATGCCCAGCGCCAGAAGGCCGTACAGGGACGTGTGCCGAAGCACCAGCACAATGGATTCGGACGAGGTGAAGTTCGGCGCGCGCAGCGCAAAGAAGATCACCAGTATGATCAGGGCGATGAACGTGCGGCCCTTGAGCAGGATCATGCCCAGCGAATTGCTCTTTACGTTTTTGCCGGTCATTGACGGTCTCCTCCCTTGTCTTTGGACTTGCCGGTGTGCAGATTCGCGGCGGAGGCCCTGACCAGCGCGTCCTCGCGAATCTCATCGCCGGAGTAATCGGCGGTGATTTTGCCGTTGGACATGACCAGCACGCGATCGCACACGGACATGATCTCCTTGAGCTCGCTGCCGATGAACAACACGCCCATTCCCTGCGAGGCAAAGCCGCGCATGAGGTTGAATATATCCGTCTTGGCGCCCACGTCGATGCCGCGGGAGGGCTCGTCCATGATAAACACCTTGGCGTGGGCCATGACGCACTTGCCGATGACCACCTTCTGCTGGTTGCCGCCCGAGAGCGCGGTGACCAGGTGGTTTACGTCGGCGACCTTGACCTGCAAGTCCCGCACGGTCTTGTCCACCTCGCGGCGGGATTCGCGGTTGCGCATCACGCCGTGGCTGGAGAGCCGCCGAAGGCTGGTCAGGCGCATGTTGTTGAAGATGGACATGGTCTGCACCAGGCCGTCCTTTTGCCGGTCCTCGGGCACGAGCACCATGCCGCGCGCGATCTGCTCGGAGACCACGGGCCGCGTGATGCGCTTGCCGTCGAGCACGATCTCGCCGGACGCCTCCGGGTGCAGCCCCATCAGCGACTCGACCAGCTCCGTGCGCCCCGCGCCCATCAGGCCGTAGATGCCCAGCACCTCGCCCGCGTGCAGCGTGAAGGACACATGATCGACCGTGTACCCCCCGCCTAGGCGCGGCAGCTTGTAGTCCCGAACCTCCAGAACGGGCGTGCGCTCGCCCGCGTAGGGCAGCTTTTCGATGACGAGCTGCGTGTGGCCGACCATGCGCTCGATGATCCAGTTGACGTCGATGTCCCTGACCATGGCCGAGTCGATGCGCCTGCCGTCGCGCAGCACCGTCACCTTGTCGCACACGCGCATGATCTCCTCGAGCCTGTGCGATATGTAGATGATGGCCACGCCCTGCGCCTTCAGATCGGCAATGAGGTGAAACAGCACCTCCACCTCCGCGTTGGACAGGGAGGAGGTGGGCTCGTCCATGATCAGCACGCGCAGCTTCTGCTTGAGCATGGTCTTGCCGATCTCGATGATCTGCTGCTGACCCACGCGCAGGTTCATCATCTTCTCGTTGGGGTCTACCTCCATCTGAAGCCGGGAGAGCACCTCGCGCACGCGGCGGCGCTGCGCCGCGCGGTCGATCACGCCAAAGCGCGTGATCTCGTTGCCGGCGAACATGTTGTCCGCCACGCGCATCTCCCGGAACATGTTCAGTTCCTGATGGATGATGCCGATGCCGGCGGCGGCCGCGGCGCGCGTGTTGTGGAAGCGCACCTCCTTGCCGTCCAGATAGAGCTTGCCGGAGGAGGGCTGCTCGATGCCGGCCAGTATCTTCATCAGCGTGGACTTGCCCGCGCCGTTTTCGCCGATGAGCGC
Source organism: Clostridiales bacterium (assembly GCA_019409045.1). Classification (GTDB taxonomy): domain Bacteria; phylum Bacillota; class Clostridia; order Christensenellales; family Aristaeellaceae; genus Pullichristensenella. The sequence continues at coordinate 5,145 of DXVG01000056.1, forward strand.
GTGTACCTCGCCCGGCACCACGGCAAAGTCCACCTCCTTGAGCGCGACCGTTCCGGGATAGACCTTGGTCACGCCGCGGGCTTCCAGGATCGGGGCCATGCTATTCACCTGCCTTCAGCTCGACCGGCACGATCAGGAAATCATCCGGCTCGGCAAACTCTGTGATGGCCACGCAGCCGAGGAAGGTGACCTCCTGCCCCGCGAGCGAGGCCGCGTCCAGCCCGGAGATCACGGTCTCCTGCACGCGGGCGTTGAAGGCCTTGGTCAGGTCTGCAAACTCCACCTGATTGGCAAAGTCATCCAGCTTCAAAAAGCCCACCGCGTCGCGCAGCGCATTGGTGCGGATGACGCTGGATACCTGTATCTTCGCGTCGGCCACGCCGTCGTAGGGCTGAATATCAATGACCAGGCGCGTGCGGCTGGCCCTGTCGGCCTCCTCCACCTCGAGCACCGTGACGGTTCCCTGCAGGCAGAAGTTGTAGGCGCTGGTCTCGTTTTCACGCTTGGCGAACTGCTCGCCCGCGGAGGCGAGGTCCTCCCGGATCAGGGGCAGCAGCTCGGAGATGTCCTGTGCATTTTCGCGTATGGTGGGCACCATCAGGCTATCCCAGTTGTCCGCGCAGTACTGCTCGGCCACGGAAAGCTCCTCTACGACGACTTCCGCGCCGGTCTCGTCGATGATGGTCTGCTGAACCGGGTCGGGGACATAGGTCACGCGACAGGTGCAGGCGATCAGCACCAGCACGACCACGATGACCGCGAATGCGGGCAGATGTTCTTTCAATTTGCGCATATCGTTCCATCCCTTCGTGTCGGCGGGCGGGCAGTCAAGGGGACTGCCGCGGATATGCAAAGAGAGGGACAAGCCCTCTCTTTGCGCGCTGAAAACGGGCTTATTCCGCGAGCGCGAAGTTGTCCAGCTTTTCGGCGTTGTCGATGTTGATCAGCACGCAATCCATCAGCTGCTTCTCCTCCTCGACCATGGGCTCGCCGTTCTGGATGTAGTAGTCCGCCTGAATGACGGCCTGCTCGGAGATGTAGGCGATGGGCTGCAGGCCCGTGGCCTTGATCTCGCCGCGCAGGATGGAATCGCGCACGTCGTTGGAGCCGTCGAAGCCGACGACGATCACGTCGGTCATGCCGGCGTTGAGGCAGGCCTCGATGACGCCCATGGCCATGGTGTCATTGCCGCAGATGACGCCCTTGATGTTCTCCGCGCCCTGCGCCTGGATGATGGTCTCCATCACGGTGTAGGCCTCGGTCTGCTCCCAGTTGGCGGTCTGCTGATCGAGCATGACCATGTCCGGATACTGGTCGATGATGCCGTGGAAGCCCTCGGAGCGCACGCTGGCGTTGGTGTCGGACTCCTTGCCCAGCAGCTCGACGTAGCCGCCTTCCTCATCCATCAGCTCCACGAAGTACTCGGCCACCAGGCTCGCGCCCTGATAGTTGTTGGAAACCATCTGCGCAATGGCGTCGCCGGTGGAGTTGATCTCGCGGTCCACCAGGAAGGTGGGGATGCCCGCTTCCTTGGCCTGCTGCACCGGGGCGATGGTGGCGTCCGCGCCCGCGTTGTCGCAGATGATGGCCTTCGCGCCCAGCTGGATGGCCGTCTCAAAGGCCTCCTGCTGCTTGGTCACGTCGTCGTCGTGCTGAATGACCTGAGAGTCATAGCCGAGCTCCGCGGCCTTGGCGGAGGCGGCGTCCGCGACCGTCTTAAAATAGGGATTGGCGTGGCTGGGCGTGATGATGACGATCAGGCCCTTGCCCTCCTCCGCGATGCCGGCTGCGAGGCCCAGGAGCATCAGCATTGCCAGAACCAGTGCTACGACTTTTTTCATGGGGGTCTTCCTCCTTCGCTTTTGCGGAACCTCTCGTTCCGCTTCTGCATGCACTATACCACAACAGGTAAACAAAGTCAATACTATTAACGAAATAATTATCAGAAAAAGTGTACTAAATCGTCATTTCCCACGGAAAATTTGATTAATGTTTACCGATTCCGCGAAAAAAGCGCCGAAAATCGCTGTAGAACCGGTTTACAAGCGCCCCGGGATGTGCTATAATGGTAAACAACGAGGTAAACAAATCGACGCGGGAGGGAGAGCATGAAAGTCACCATACGCGACATCGCAAAGGAGGCGGGGGTCTCTCCCGCCACGGTGTCCAACGCCTTCCATGGAAAGAACAAAATCAGCGAAAAGACGCGCGCGCATGTGCTGGAGGTGGCCCGCCGGCGCGGTTACGCGCTTCCGACGGAGCACGAGGCGGGGAGCCGCGCGCTGCGCTTCATCATCTTCCGGCGGCACGGCAAGGTGGTGATGGACACGCCGTTTTTCTCCGAGCTGATCGGCAGCATCGAAAGCGCCTGCCACGCGCACCGGTGCGAACTTGTGATCACCTACATGGACGCGAGCGACCCGAACCTGCGCACGCGGATTTCCGACATATATCGCGCGGGCGATCAGGGGATACTTCTGCTGGGCACGGAGATGCGCGACGAGGACCTGCGCATGTTTCAGGACTGCAGGGTCCCCCTGCTGGTGCTCGACAGCCTGTTTTTGTGGGACAGCCACAACGCCGTATGCATCAACAACCGCCAGGCGGGCTACCTGGCGGCGGAGCACCTGTACGCCTGCGGGCACAGGCACATCGGGCTCGTGACCTCCTCGTTTCCGTTCAACAACATGACCGACCGCTCCGACGGCTTCTGCGCCGCGCTGCGCAAGCACGGCTGCGAGCTGCGCGGGGAGGACGTGTTCTGCGTGGAGCCGACGATGGAGGGCGCCGCGCACGACATGCTCAAGCTGCTTGAGGCGCGCGCGCAGCCGCTCCCCACGGCGCTGTTTGCCTCCAACGACATCATCGCCGTGGGCGTGTCCCGCGCGCTCAAGCAGCGCGGATACGCGCTGCCGCAGGACGTGTCCATCGTGGGCATGGACGATCTGCCCATCTGCCGGGTGGTCAGCCCCGCGCTGTCCACGCTGGCGGTGAACAAGACGCTGCTGGGCGCCACCGCTGTGGAGCGCCTCATGGACATGATCGAGCGCCGCGACCCCTCCACGCTGAAAATCGGCGTGGACGTGGAGCTCGTGCAGCGCGAGAGCGTGCGCATGCTCTGACCCGCGCGCAGCAAAAAAACGCTTCCGACGGGCGAACCTGCGGAAGCGGTTTTATTCTCTGTCGCCTGAAGGCTTCGGCTTTGCGCGCAACACGCGGAGCAGTAGAATGACAAACGGTATGAGCGTGATCACAAATAGTTGCCCTCTATTCCGAAGTCAAATGAAAACAACCCGAGTATATTGTTCATCTTCGAAATCTCATATTCTCTTCCATTCACTCCTATCTCAAGGGCGCATCCGTCGCTCAACGTTTTAAAGGAAACGCTTTGCAATATACCCGCGGTAGAAAGCCGTTCGCCACTATACTCATTGACATAATGGCTCGTCATGATCACCATAAACATCTCACAGCAGAGGAACAGGCCCAAATAAACGCACAGTTCTTTCAGGCTTATATCCATTATTTTGCCCCTCTTGCCCTTCTTCCGCATCTGCAAACTTCCCTCCCTGTGTTCGCTTATTCATGGGCATGCGCGGTGAGGTCTCTGAATATTCCATGTGTTCTTAAAAATTTATCCAACCACGGGCTTCCAGACGCGTCAACGATTCTCATGGCTGCCCTCCATCGGCCGCAGCAGGCGGCAAAAAAAGCGCCCATGCGTTTTGCATGGGCGTCTGGCTCCTCAGGTAAGACTCGAACTTACAACCCTTCGGTTAACAGCCGAATGCT
>DXVG01000057.1 GCA_019409045.1 Clostridiales bacterium
AAACAAAGGCCCCGCCAGCGCCAGCGCCGCCACGCCGAGCATGCCCACCGGGCCGACCGGCCGCGTCAGCCGCGCCGCGTCCTCGGCGCCGCCCCTGCGCGCAAGCAAAAGCGCGGGCAGGAGCATGAACGGCAGGTAGTACGCAAGCTGCGCCACCAGCTCCACGCCGTGCGCGCTCAGGCCGGGAAACAGCGCGCTCGCGGCGCGCGTGATGGGGCCGTAGAGCACGCTGATCAGCGCGAGCCCCGCCACCGCGATCAGGTACGCGGCGGCCGCGGCCGTGGCGGAGGGCCGCTTTGCGGGCGGCGGAGCGCCGACCGCGTCGCCCTGCGGGCTATACATTGAAGCGGAACAGCGTCACATCGCCGTCCTTCATCACATAGTCCTTGCCCTCGGAGCGCACAAGGCCCTTTTCCTTGCAGGCGTTCATGCTGCCCTCGCGCACGAGGTCGTCGTAGGAGACGATCTCGGCGCGGATGAAGCCGCGCTCAAAGTCCGTGTGTATCTTGCCCGCGGCCTGCGGCGCGCGCGTGCCCTCCGCGATGGTCCAGGCGCGCACCTCCTTGGGCCCCGCGGTGAGGAAGCTGATCAGCCCCAGGAGCCGGTAGCTCAGCCGCACCAGCCGGTCCAAGCCGCTGTGTTCAAGGCCCATGTCCTCCAGGAACATCTGCTTGTCCTCGGGGTCGAGCTGGGCGATGTCCTCCTCGGCCTTGGCGCAGATGACCAGCACTTCCGAGCCTTCCGCCTCGGCGACGGCGCGCACCTTGCCGACCAGCGGAAGGTCGCGCTCGTCCCTGCCCACGTCGGCCTCTGCGATGTTGGCGGCGTAGACCACCTTCTTCATCGTCAGCAGGAACCAGCCCGCGGCCACCTCGCGCAGCTCGTCTGTGAGGGAAGCTGTGCGGGCGGGCTTGCCTTCATTCATGTGCGCAAGGAGTATGTCGGCGCACTCGAGCTCGTCCTGAAACTTCTTTTCGCCGTTGCGCACAAGGTGCGCGGCCTTTTCGCGGCGGCGGGAGACGGTTTCGATGTCGGCGAGCACGAGCTCTGTCTGGATGGTGTCGATGTCGCGCGCGGGGTCCACGCTGCCGTCGACGTGGACGACGTTTTCGTCCTCAAAGCAGCGCACCACATGCACGATGGCGTCCACCTCGCGGATGTGCGAGAGGAACTTGTTGCCCAGCCCCTCGCCGTGGCTCGCGCCCTTGACCAGCCCCGCGATGTCCACAAACTCCAGCGTCGCCGGGGTGTACTTCTCCGGGTGGTACATCTCGCAGAGCACGTCCAGCCGCTCGTCCGGCACGGCGACCACGCCGGTGTTGGGCTCAATGGTGCAAAACGGATAGTTCGCCGCCTGCGCGCCCGCGCAGGTGATGGCGTTAAACAGCGTGCTCTTGCCCACGTTGGGCAGGCCCACCACGCCCAGTTTCATAGGTTTCCGACCTCCAAAGCCGCGCTCGGGCGCGACCGGGTGGCCGCGCCCACTGGCGGATGCTGTATTTTGGGTTTTTTACGCCTCCACGCCCATGACCTGCTTGAGCGATGCGACGTACTGGTCCAGCAGCGCATCGGTCTGCGCGTGGCTGTCCGAGACCGCGCCGGCGTAGATCTTGATCTTCGGCTCGGTGCCCGAGGGGCGCACGCACGCCCAGCCGCGCTCGAGCGTGTAGTACATCACGTCGCTCTTGGGCTCGGAGAGCATGTAATCGCGCGTGGAGACCACGCCGGACGGCCCGATCTGCCGAAGCGGCTTTTCGCGCAGAGAGCGCATGATGACCTGCATCCTCTCCAGGCCGTCCTTGCCCGGCAGCGTGACCGACACCGTGCGCTCGCCGAACACGCCGTACTTTTTGTACAGCGCCTCGATGGCGTCCACGAGCGTCATGCCCTGCTTTTTGTAGAAGCATGCGGCCTCGGCGATGAGCATCACGGCGTTGACGCCGTCCTTGTCGCGCACGTCTGTGCCGGAGAGGAAGCCGTAGCTCTCCTCAAAGCCGAACTCGAACGTGTTGGAGCCCGTCTCCTCAAACTGCTGTATCTTCTCGGCGATGAACTTAAAGCCCGTGAGCACGTCGAACAGCTCGGCGCCAAAGTCCCGGCAGATGACGCGCGCCATCTCGGTGGAGACGATGGACTTGACCGCCGCCGCGTTTTTGGGCAGCGTGCCCAGCGCCTGCTTGCGGGAGAGTATGTAGTGCAAAAGCACGCAGCCGATCTGGTTGCCCGTGAGCAGCCGCACGTCGCCCGACTCGGTCAGGCAGGCCACGCCCACGCGGTCGCAGTCCGGGTCGGTGCCCACGCACAGGTCCGCGCCGAGCTGTTTCTGCATGGCCACGGCCAGGTTGAAGGCGTCCTTTTCCTCGGGGTTGGGCACGCGCACGGTGGGGAAGTCGCCGTTGGGCAGCTCCTGTTCGGGCACGACGTAGACGTTTTCCACGCCGATCTCCTTGAGCACGCGGCGCACGGGGATGTTGCCCGAGCCGTGCAGCGGCGTATAGACGATCTTGAGCGTCTTGCCCATCTCGCGGGTGAGGCCGGGGTCCACCGCCAGCTTCTCGACCGCGGCGATGTAGGCGTCGTCCACCGAGGCGGGCACGCTGATCACAAGGCCCTTTGCGCGGGCCTCGGCCTCGTCCATGGGCACGGCCTGGTCGTAGCCGATGCCGGGCAGGCGGCTGGTGATGCCCGCCGCGCGATCCGGCGGGAGCTGGCCGCCGTCCTCCCAATAGACCTTGTAGCCGTTGTACTTGCTGGGGTTGTGGCTGGCGGTGATGACCACGCCGGCGAGGCACTTTAAGTGCCGCACCGTAAAGGAGAGCACCGGCACGGGCCGGAGCGAATCGAACAGATACGCCTTCACGCCCTGCGAGGCGAGCACCAGCGCCGTCTGCGTGGCGAACTCGCGGGAGAAATTGCGCGAATCGTAGGCGATGGCAACGCCGCGCTCGGCGCCGCCCTCGTGCTCGCGGATCAGCGCGGCCAGCGCCATGGTCACGCGGCCCACGGTGTAGCGGTTCATGCGGTTGGTCCCAAGGCCGAGCACGCCGCGCATGCCCGCCGTACCGAAGGAGAGCTCGCGGTAAAAGCGGTCCTCCAGCTCCGCGGGGTCGCTCTCAAGGGCGCGCAGCTCCGCCTGCTCCTGCGCGTTGCCCGCGGTCAGCGCGAGCCAGTTTTTGTATTCCTGCATCGTATTCATATCTCTGCCCTCTGGCGGCACAGCCTGCGCATGTGCCCGCGCTCCTGTTCTGCGATGTTGAGAAACACTTCCCGCGCGGCCGCGTCCGAGCTCAGCCGCGCCAGCTCCATGTAGAAGAGTATCGAATCCTTTTCCGAGGCGATGGCGTAGTCCAGCACCGCGCGCACGTCGTCAAAGCCGTCCTCCCGAAGCGCCATCAGACCGCCGGGGAACACGATCTCCGCGGCCACGGCGCTGAGGTAGGCGCTGGCCTCGTCGCCATAGGAGGCGTGCTCCCTGCGAAGCAGCGCCTCCTCGTACAGGCGCGAAAACTCCGCCGCGTGGGCGACCTCGTCCGCGGCAAGCGCCTCGAGCATTTCGATGACCTCGCGGTTGCGGCTCACGCGCGCGGCCCTGCGATAGAGGGCTTCCCCGCGCCTTTCCATCTCTATGGCGATGCGCAGGCCCTCCAGGTCGTTAAAATCGTGCATGCGCACCTCCTCAGAGCGTCACTTGTCCTGGAAGTACTCGTTGAGGTCCCTGACCAGCGCGTCGGCGTCCACGCCGTGCACCATGCTGGCCATTTCGATGGACTCGCCCACGGACATGGGGCAGGTGAGGCAGTGCATGCCGTGCGACATAAAGACGGGCGCGCAGCCCCGGTCCTTGGAGAGCACCTCGCCGATGGTCATGGTCTTGTCAATGGTCATGGAAACATCCTCCTTGCGGAAATCTCTGCGGCGCGGCGGCGCGCGCCGCCTCTTTTCCACATTATTTTACCGCAAAACGCGCAGGAAAGCAAGGCCTGCGCGCAGCCGAAAAATGCGCCCCCGAAAGAGGGGGCGCATGCGTTTGGGCGCTCAGCCCTTCGCGCGCTTGGCGCTGCGCAAAAAGTCGGTGTACACGGCCAGGAGTATGACCGCGCCCTTGATGATGTACTGCCAGTCGGAGTTGACGCCCATCAGGTTCAGGCCGTTGTTGAGGATGCCGATGATCAGCGCGCCGATGAGCGTGCCGCCCAGCCGGCCCGAGCCGCCCGCCATGGAGGTGCCGCCCACGACCACGGCCGCGATGGCGTCCATCTCCGCGCCGTCGCCGGAGGTGCAGGTGCCCGAGTACAGGCGCGAGGCGATGGTGATGCCCGCAAGGCCCGCCATCAGGCCGCTGAAGCTGTAGACCACGAACTTGACCTTGGCGGTGCTGATACCGGAGAACTTGGCGGCGGTGTCGTTGCCGCCCACGGCGTAGATGTGCCTGCCCAGCTTTGTGCGGTTCAAGAACAGCACCGAGATGATGAACACGACGATCATCGTCACCACCGGCGTGGGCACCGGGCCCACATAGCCCGCGCCCAGGAACTTCCAGGCGTCGGTCATGCAGCGGATGGGCTTGCCGCCGGAGTAGACGTAGGCGATGCCCTTTGCGATGTTCATCGACGCAAGCGTCACGATGAACGGCGGGATCTGCGTCTTGGCGATGATGAAGCCGTTGAACAGGCCGAACAGCAGGCCCGAGAGCACGCCCACCAGTATGCCCACGATCTCCGGCATGCCGCCCCAGACCACCGTGGCCGCGCCCAGCACGCCGGACATGGCGATGATGGAGCCGACCGACAGGTCGATGCCGCCCAGGATGATGACCATCGTCATGCCGCAGGCCAGCAGCATGTTCGGCGCGCTCTGGCGCAGCACGTTAAAGATGTTGGTCTGCGTAAGGAACGTGGAGTGCGTCACGGGGTAGATATACAAAAACAGGATCATCGCCGCCAGCGCGCACAGTATGCCCAGATTGTCCTTGAAGTACCGCTTGATGCTCTTTGCCAATCTCTCACCCATTGCCGTGTCCTCCTGAAGATTCTTGGGTGGCCAGCTTCATGATGGCCTCCTGGCTCACGTCCTCGTGTTCTATGCAGCCGGTGATCCTGCCCTCGTACATCACATACACGCGATCGGACATGTTGATGATCTCCGGCAGCTCCGAGGAGATCATGATGATCGAAACGCCCTGCTTGGTCAGGTTGTTCATGATCTCATAGATCTCGGCCTTCGCGCCCACGTCCACGCCGCGGGTCGGCTCGTCAAGGATCAGTATCTTCGGGTTGGTCGCCAGCCAGCGGCCGATCATCACCTTCTGCTGGTTGCCGCCGGAGAGGTTGGCGATGGTCTGCTCCTGCGAGGGCGTCTTGGTGCGCATCTTGTCGATGAACTCCTGCGTGATCTCCTCCTCGCGGCGGGCGTTGACCACCAGGTTGTGCATGAACTGCTCCAGCACCTCGATGGTGGAGTTGAAGCGCACGCTCTGCACATGGTAGAGCCCCTGCAGCTTGCGGTTCTCCGGCACCATGGCGATGCCGTTTTTCATCGCGTCCACGGCGGTGCGGATGTCCACTTTCTTTCCGTCTATGTAGATCTCGCCCGTCTTTGCGCGGGTGAGGCCGAACACGCACTGCATCGTCTCGCTGCGGCCCGCGCCCACAAGCCCGGCAAAGCCGACGATCTCGCCCCTGTGCACCTCGAAGGACACGCCCTTCACGCGCGCGCGGCGGCCCTTCTTGCCGTCCTTGATGTCCACGCACCTGAGCACCACCTCGTCGGACTTGACGTGGTCGCGCACATAGTACTGGTCCAGCTCGCGGCCGACCATCATGGCGATCAGTTCGTCCTTGGGCGTGGAGGCCACATCGCGCGTGCCCACATAGCAGCCGTCGCGCAAGACCGTCACGCGGTCGCACACCTCGGCAAGCTCGCTCATCTTGTGGGATATGTAGATGATGCCAACGCCCTGCGCGGCCAGGGAGCGCATGATCTCAAACAGCGCGGCGACCTCGCGGTCGGAGATGGAGGAGGTCGGCTCGTCCATGACCAGTATGCGGCAGTTGAAGGAGATGGCCTTGACGATCTCCACCATCTGCTGCTGGGCGATGCTCAAATCCGCGATCTGCGCATCGGAGTCGATGCCCAGGTCGAACCGGTCGAGCATCTTCTGCGCGTCCGCGCTCATCTTGGTGTAGTTGACGCCGAACTTGCCCAGCGCCTCGCGGCCGAGGAATATGTTCTCCGCGACGGTCATGTGCGGCACCAGCACCAGCTCCTGATGGATGATGGAGATGCCGTTGTCGCGCGCGGAGTTGACGCCGGTGATGGCCACCTCCCGGCCGTCTATGAGGATCTTGCCCTCCTCCGGGTGATAGATGCCGCCCAGCACCTTGATCAGCGTCGATTTTCCCGCGCCGTTCTCGCCCAGAAGCGCGTGAATTTCGCCCGCCCTGAGCTGGAAGTCCACGTTTTGCAGCGCCTTCACGCCCGGGAACGACTTGCAGATGTTCTTCATTTCGAGCAAATACTCGCTCATCGCGCTTTCACCACCGTTTCATCTTCATGGGGTATGCCGCCCGGCATCGCCGCGCGGGCCTTCCCGCGCGGCGATGCCGGACGAATTTGAAAAAGGGCTTTGCCCGGTTAAGGAACAAAGCCTCTTTTTCACGTTCCCGCCGCTTGCGCGGCGGGAACGCAGACGCGGCTTACTGCCAGCCGTCCGTGCCGTACTCGGCCACGTTGTCGGCGTTGATCATGAAGGTCTCGATGGGATAGCGATCCTCGACCTCCTCGCCGGCGACCCACTGATAGTAGACCTCGGCGATGGTCTTGCCGATGGAGATCGGGGACTGCGCGCCGGTGCCGGTGATCTTGCCCTCGGCGACCAGAGCCTTGACGTCGGGCGAGCCGTCCACGCCGTAGATCAGCGCGCTGGAGCCGGCCGCCTCGGCCGCCGCGTAGGCGCCCAGAGCCGTCGGGTCATTGCCGCCGAAGATGGCGATGGCGTCGGGGTTGGCGGTCAGGGCGTCGGTGCCGTTGAGGTTGCCCTGCTCCTGGTTGCCCATGGAGTCGATCTGCGCGACCACGTTGAACTTACCGGGGGCAAGCTCTTCCAGAGCCGCGAGGAAGCCGTCGGTGCGGTCCACAACGGACTGCATCGTCGGGGAATCCAGCACGATGATGTCGCCGCCGTCCGGGCACTTCTCGACCAGGTCCACGCCGCAGACGTAGCCGGCGTTGTAGTTATCCGAGCCCGCGTAGCTGACCAGGTAGCTCAAGTCGGCAACCTCGGTGTCGAAGCCGAACATCGGGATCTCGGCCTCCTTGAGCCTGTCGAGGCCGGGGATGATGCCCTCGCGGTCCACGGGGTTGACGAACATCGCAACCACGCCGCGGGAGATCATGTCCTCAATCTGGGAAAGCTGGGTCTCGTTGCTGTTCTGGGGGTCCAGGGAGATCAGCTCGTCGCCATTGGCCTCGACGACCTCGCGGATCGCGCCCTCCAACGCCACGAAGAAGGGGTTGGTGCCATCCATGCAGGTGTAGCCGATCAGGTTGCCCTCCGCCATCGCGGTGCAGCCCAGCAGCATCGCCAGCGCCATAACAAGAACCAGGACTTTCTTCATATTAAGATGCCCTCCTTTATTTCACGGGCGTGCCCGCCCGCATTTAACGCATATAACATTCGCCCGAGGAAAACGGAATGAAAACTGTATACTTCGTACAACATGTAATTATAGTCGGATTGCGCGATTTTGTCAATACGGAATCTGGACGGTAAAAAGTCGATTATTTTTGGGACTTCTGCCCGCATTTTCGCGCCCGACTTGGCAAGCGCGGCCATTTCTGGTATAATGCACCCGGACCAGACTGCGAAACAGGGGATGCGCGCATGAAGTTTGTCAAGATGCACGGCCTGGGCAACGATTTTGTATTTCTCGGCGGGAAGGACGCGCTTGCCGTGCGCGACGGCGCGGCGCTTGCCAAGGCGATCTGCCGCAGGCACTTCGGCGTGTGCGCCGACGGGCTGGTGCTGATCTTGCCCTCGGAAGTCGCCGACGCGCGCATGCGCATCTTCAACCCCGACGGCAGCGAGGCCGAGATGTGCGGAAACGCGCTGCGCTGCGTGGGCAAGTACCTCTACGAATCCGGCGCCACCGACCGGGACTGCCTGCGCGTGGAGACGCTGGGCGGCGTAAAGCCCATCCGCCTGAGCGTGCAGGGCGGCCGCGTGACCTCGGTGGCGGCGGACATGGGCCGCGCCGTGATCTCGCCGCAGGTGCGCATCGCGCTGGGCGGGCGGGAGACGGCGTTTCTGCCGGTGGACATGGGAAACCCCCACGCGGTGACCTACGAGCTGTACCCCTGCGACGCGGAGTTTGAGCACTTCGGGCCCTGCGTGGAGCGAAACCCCCTGTTCCCCAACCGCACGAACGTGGAGTTCTGCCGCGTGGTATCGCCCACGCACGCGCAGGTGCGCGTGTGGGAGCGCGGCGCGGGCGCCACGCTGGCCTGCGGCACGGGCGCGTCCGCGGCGTTCGCGGCGGGCGTTGCGCTGGGCAGGCTGCGCGAGCGCGCGCAGGTCGAGCTGCCCGGCGGGACGCTGCTGTTCAAGCTGGGCAAGAGCGGCAACGTCATCGTCAGCGGCCCCGCGCAGATCAGCTTCATCGGCGAGTTTCCCGACGAGTTCGCGCTCTGAGGCGAAAAACAGCGGCCGCTCTCCCAAAATGGGAGGGCGGCCGCTTCAGGATGTTGACAAAGTCAACAGACTGGCAGGGCGTTGAGAAAGCTCGCTTCCTTGTCTTGCGGGCTTTATCAACGCTCTGGGCCGCCCTCCCATTTGGGGAGGGCGGCCGCTTTGTCGTCAGTCAAACAGCGTCAGCGGCACGGTCTGCTGCGGTTGCAGGTCGCGCGGCTCGGTGGTGCGCAAGGGGGTGGGGGAG
>DXVG01000058.1 GCA_019409045.1 Clostridiales bacterium
GGCGTTGCGTCCGCCGCCGTCGCTGACGACGTTTTCAAGCAGCTGGCGCATAAGGGCGGACGTCTGCGCGGAGACGGTCTGTCCCCGCACCACGGTCTGTCCCCGCTCGATCACCTCGCCGCTTTCGGAGGCAATCTCCGCAACGACATAAGGCCTGAGCAATTTGCCGCCGTTGACCACCGAACAGGCGGCGGTCAAAAGCTGTATGGGCGTGACCGCCACGGACTGGCCAAAGCCGATGCGCGCCAGATCGACGCGCTTGACCACGCTTTCGTCGATGACGATGCCGCTGCCTTCGCCCGGGATGTCCACGCCCGTCTTTTCGCCGATGCCGAAGCGTTCCATGTAGTCGTAGAATCGCTCGATGCCAAGGCGCAGGCCCAGTTCGACGAACACGGGATTGCACGAGTTTTCCAGCGCCTCGGCCATGGACTCTGCGCCGTGGGGATTGCCCCAGCAGCGTATGCGGCCGCCCTCGACATAGGTGGAGCCCGAGCAGTAGAAGCCCTCGTCCACATTGGTCACGCCCGCGTCCAGCGCGGCGGCGGCGGTGAGTATCTTGAAGGTCGAGCCGGGCTCGTAGGCGTCGGAGACGACGGTGTTGCGCATGCGCTCGGTGAGCGTCTCCACATCGTCGCGCGGCGGGTCGTTCAGGTCGTAGTCGGGCTTGCACACCAGCGCCAGTATCTCGCCGGTCTGCGGCTGCATCACCAGCACGCGCACGCTCTTTGCGTTGTTGACGGCCATGGCCTCGCGCGCGGCGCGCTCGGCAAACGCCTGTATGGAGGCGTCGATGGTCAACACGACGCTTCCGCCGTCCACGGCGGGGATGTACTCGCTCGCGCCGTAGCTCAGCTCCCGGCCCTTGCCGTCGATCTCCTCGAGTATGCTGCCCGCCCTGCCGGAGAGGTAGTCGTTCAGCGAGGATTCCAGCCCCGCCTGCCCCACGCCGTCGATGGTAGTAAGCCCCAGAAGCTGCGTGGCGAACGCGCCCATCGGGTAGTAGCGGCGGCTCTCCTCCTCGAGGTACAGGCCATCCAGGGCGTCCGAGCCCGCGCTCTGATGCTCGAGCATCATCGCCTTGAGCTGCTGCGCCGTCTCGCGGGGAAGCTGGCGCTTGATGGTCACGCCGCCCTTGGAGGTGTCGGAAACGCGCTGCATGATCTGCGCCTTTTCCATGTCCAGCACCGGCGCGAGCAGCTCGGCAAACGCCTCCGGGTCGGAGATCTGCCTGGGACTTGCCGAGGCGGTGTAGGCGGTGGCGCTCATGGCGAGCACCGAGCCGTTGCGGTCGTAGATCTTTCCGCGCGTGGGCGCGATGACCGACTCGCTGGTCCACTGTGCCTGCGCGCGGCGCTGCAAGTCCTCAGCGGCGATGGCCTGGAGATAAAAAAGCCGCGCCACGAGCACGAGAAACAGCGCAAAAAAAGCGGCCATGCAAACGGCGAGGCGGCGACGGACGACAGGCCCCGTCAGAACCAAGCGCATCCCTCCCCGCCGCGAAGTTTACTGAGCCACCCCTTCCCCGCCGGGCAATTCGGCGGTCTGCGTTTGTTCGTCATGCACAGACACGGGCAGGTTCACCACGCGGATGGCGTCCTGCGTGGGCTGCTGCATCCCAAGCTGCTGCGCGAGCTGCGCGATGCGCTGCGGGTTTTCCAGCATCGAGAGCGAAAGCTCCAGATTGTCTTTGTAGGCGCTCAGCTCCACCAGCTCCGCCCTGAGCGCGTCCGCCTCCTTGGTCTGCGCGGAGATGCCGGCCAGCATGCCGATGTGCACAAACAGCCCGGCCAACAGAACGCACGACAGTATGATCTTCGCCGCGCGGCTCCTGCGGCCGCGCGAGGTCGTCTCCCTGCGCGTATTCATTGTGTATTCCCCCGCTTTCCGCTTTAGACCTGTCTATGCCTGTCCCGGACCGTAATAGCGGTCGTTGACGTAGGCGAGCAGGCTCTCGATGTCGTTCTCGGCCACTTCGCACACGGCGGCGAAGCGGTTCTCGTCCCATATCTCCAGATAGCGGCCCACGCCGACGAAGCGAATGGCCTTGTCCATGCCCGCCTTCTGGCGAAGCCCCATCGGCAGAAGCACGCGGCCCTGTCCGTCCAGCCGCTGGCCCGGGAAGGAAAACGCCTTGATCAGGCGCACATAGGCCATGCCGCGCGCGTCGCTGTCGGGAATGCGCTCCAGCTTGCGGCCGATCTCCTCCCACTTCTGGACGGGATAGAGGGCAATGGCGTTGAACTCGTTGTTCAGGCCGATGGTGAAGCCCTCGCCCAGCGCCTCGCGGTAGGCGGAGGGGATGGTCACGCGGCCCTTCGGGTCAATCGTATGCGTGTAATTGCCCGAAAATTCGGCTTCATTCAACGAGCTCACCTCCATTCCCCGTCTTTTCCTCCACATTCTACCACAAAACGGGCTGATCTACCACCATTCACCACCGATTTCATACTTTTTTCAAATTTCGACAGAATTCGGGCAAAAAAGAGGCGTCTCCCGAGGGAAACGCCCGAAAAACAGGTGATTTCACTTCAAAATTGCAGTATTTCTGCAAAAGACGCTTCAAATATTATCCATCCCGCAGCGTCCGCACGCGCAGCGCGGCCGCTAGCATGGCAAGACCGCACAGGCACAGCAGCAGCTTGTTGCCCGCGAGCCCCTGCCAGTCGCAAAACAGCGTCAGGCGCGCGGGCGCCAGGCCGCACAAATCCAGCGCGAACGCGAGCGCGGGCAGCGCGGCGCCCACGACGGCGCTCTGGGCAAGCGCGGCGCACAGCGCGGCCTCGCCGCCGGTGAACGCGGCGTTTGCAAAGCCCGCAAGCGCCGCGCGCCGGCCCACGTCGCAGCCCATCGCGCGCAGCAACAGCGCGCAGCCGCAGGAGAACACCCACACCGCCGTCAGGAGCCACGCGGCGCGCACGCCCCACAGCGCCGCCACGGGCACGCCGCGCACGGCGACGCTCTCGCGCACGCCGCGCGCCCTCTCCGGGCGAAACACGGCGCACATCGCCGCGATGCCCGCCAGCGCCGAGGCCGTCTCCACCGCGCGCTCGGCCGGGCGCGCGCCCGCGTCGAACAGCTTCAGAAGCAGCGGCGCGCACAAAAACACCGCGAGCGCGCACAGCGCCATCCGGCGCGCGTTGCGCCTCAGTTCAAAGCAAACGGTATCCGCAAAGCCGTACACGATACATCCCCCTCCTTCTTCGTTCGACCATCAGCGCCGTCAGCGCCATCAGAAAAAGGCCCAGAAGCGCGGCGACGATCCTCGAAAGCGCGAGCGTCGGCATGCCCTCCACCAGCGCGGCCGCGTCGCCCAGCGCGTCGTGCGCGGGGGCGAGCAGCGAAGCGTACGAGTCCCCCGACGGACCCGCGCCGAGCCACAGCGCCACCAGCGCGGGGCCGAGCGGCAGGCCCGTCAGCGCCGAGGGCAGCGCGCCGACGCCCACGCTGAGCAATATCGACGGAAGCGACCACAAAAGCGCGTAGCGCAGGTAGGCCGCAAGGTCTATGTTCCCAATCCCGTAGTCGCCCGCCGCCACGCACGTCAGCGTCGCCGACATCGCCAGCACGGGCAGCAGCATCGCGCTTGCCAGCGCGGCGAAGCGGCACAGGCAAAGCGCCCACGAGGGGAGCGCGCGGGCGTACACGGCCTCGCAGCGCCCGCCGCGGTCGCGGTCAAACAGCGCCGCCGCGCTCAGCGCGCCCGAGAGCGCCAGCACGTCGCCGATGCGGCTGCAAAACTGCCGCGCGTGCGCGCCGGAGAGGCCGTCCACGGCGTAGGCGAGCCCCTGCCCGGCCTCGGCCGGGAGAAGCTCTGTCGGCGGGAACACGCCCCGAAAGTACGCGCAGAGCACCAGCGCCGTCACCGAAGCGATGTAGGCGGCGCAGCGAAGCACGCGCCGAAGCTCCAAGAGATACACGCTCACGCCCCCGCCTCCCTGCGGCACAGCGCCAGCGCGTCCTCCAGGCAGGGCTCGTCGCCCCGGCCGCAGCCCGGCGCGCCGTCCGGCGCGATGAAGCGCGCGACGCGCCGCTCCCCGTGCTCGACCACGCTCACCACGCGGTAGCGCCGCCGAAACTCGGCCAGCGCGCCCTCGGGAAGCTCGACGAGGAACATCTTGCCCCGCGCGCGCTCCACCAGCGCCGCCGCATCGCCCGCGTAAAGCACCCTGCCCGCCTCCAGCACCGCCACGCGCGCGCAGAGCCCCTCGACGTCCGACGCCGCGCGCGCGCAGAGCACCACCAGCCGGTCCACCGCCGCCTCGGTCAGAAGCGCGCGCAGCCGGGCGCGCCACTCCGGCTCGACGCCCTGAAAGGGCTCGTCCACCAGCAGCACCCTCGGGTCGTGCATCAGCGCCTGCGCGACGCCCAGCCGCCTGCGCATGCTCGCGTCCAGCCTGCGCACGCGCGTTCCCGCCTGTTCCGACAGGCCGACGCTCTCCAGAAGCTGCTCGGTGCGCGCCCTGCGCGTGGCCGCATCCAGCCGGGAGAGCGCGCCCAGGTAGTCCATGGCCTCGCACACGCGCATGCCGCCGTACATGTCGAAGTCCTGCGGGACGTAGCCGATCAGCGCGCGCACGGCGGACGCGCGCTCGGTCGGCACGCCGCACACCAGCGCCTCGCCCGCGTCCTGCCTGACCAGCGTCGCCGCGATGCGCACAAGCGTGGACTTGCCCGCGCCCTCGCGCCCCACGACGCCGAACAGGCCACCTTCCATGCGCAGGGACACGTCCGCGAGCGCGGCCCTTGCGCGAAACCGCTTGGACACGCCCCGAAACTCCACGCAGTTCTCCATAAAAAAACCTCCCTCCGTGTACCAGAGGGAAGTATAGCGGCAGGTTCTAAACTTTTTATCTATTCTGTCGCATCCGGGAATATGGCGAAGCTCGCGCGCACGCGGCCGCCGCCTTCCGGGGCGTTGTCCACCGCGAGCGCGCCGCCGTGGCGCTCGGCGAGCGTGCGGCAGATGAAGAGGCCGAGGCCGAAGTGCTCGCCGTCGCGCGCGTCGGCCTTGTCGCGGAAATAGGGCTCGGCGGCGCGCTTCAGGCCCTCGGTGGAAAAGCCGGGGCCGTCGTCCTCCACGGTGAGATGCAGCGCGCCTCCGAGGCGGCGAAGCTCCGCACGCACGCGCGTTTGCGCATAGCGCGCGGCGTTGGAGACGAGGTTGTCAAACACGCGCAGCATGAGCGCCGCGTCCGCCCGCACCACGCCGCCGTCCTCGCCCTCCATGGCAAAGGACAGTCCGCGGCAGACCAGCTTGCCCTCCTCCGCCATCTGCGCGCGCAGCTCCTGCAGGGAAAG
Source organism: Clostridiales bacterium (assembly GCA_019409045.1). Taxonomy (GTDB): domain Bacteria; phylum Bacillota; class Clostridia; order Christensenellales; family Aristaeellaceae; genus Pullichristensenella. The sequence goes on from DXVG01000058.1 coordinate 5,302, forward strand.
CTGCGCCGGGGCGACGGCGATCTCCTCCAGCCGCGCGGTCTCGCCCATGGTGGCGGTGTATCGCTCGAGGCGGGCGATGTGGCCGTCCATCACCTCCAGCGTCTCCAGCACCTTATCGCGCGTCAGGCGATCGGGAAAGTACTTTTTCAGAAAATCGCAGTAGCCGCGCAGCACGGTCAGCGGCGTGCGCAGGTCGTGCGAGAAGGCGGCCTGCATCTGCCGCCGCTCCTCGAGCATGCGCCACATCTCGCGGCTGGAGGCGGCCAGCGCCGCGCGCATCTTCTCCATGGCGCACAGCGCCCGGTCCATCTCGTTGCCCTTTTCCAGCGCGACGATGGTGAAATCCAGGTCGCTCGCGGCGATGCGGCCCGCCGCTTCCTCGATGTCGCGCAGGGGCTTTTTGAGCTTGCGGCGGTAGAACAGTATGCCGGCGATGAGTATGGAGAGTATGGACACCACCGGGTAGGAGATGAGCGTGATCTGCCCGTAGAGCTGATAGCGCGCGCGATCTTCCTTCGGCATGAGGTCGAAGATCGACTCGGTATAGGTGAACTGCTCCCCGATCACCTCGCCGTCGACGACCAGCTGCGCCGGGCGGCCATACTCCGCGCCGTATTGCTCCACCCATCCGTAATACAGGTCGTTCTGCACTTCGGCGCACAGGGCGGTCAGCGCCATGATGAGCGTAAGCGCCACCAGCACGCCGACGGCGGCATAGAGGAAGAAGCTCCACTTCAAAGAGAGCCTGCGCAGCCGCCGCCTGCGCGCCTTTACCTTGCCCACTTGTAGCCCACTCCCCAGACGGTCTGAATCTGGCCCTGCGCGCCCGCCTGCGCGAGCTTTGCGCGTATGCGCTTGATGTGCTCGGCCACCACGCTGCTGGAGCCCTCCCCGTCCCAGCCCCAGAGCTTTTCGTAGATGCGCTCCTTGTCAAACACCTGACTGCGGTTGCGCGAGAGCAGCTCGACGATCTCAAACTCCTTCTTCGCAAGCGGCACGCGCTCGCCGCGCACATACAGCGCCCTTTCCAGGTAGTCCACGGCGACGTCGCCGTCGAAGTAGACCTTCGCCGCGTTGTGCGGGCGCTCCTCGCGCCGCAGGTGCGCGGCCACGCGGGCGCTGAGCTCGTCCAGCGAGAAGGGCTTGGTCACATAGTCGTCGCCGCCGGCGGCGAAGCCCTCGATCTTGTCCGCGTCGGTCACGCGCGCGGTGAGAAACAGTATCGGACAGTGGACGAACGCGCGAATGGCGCGGCACACGCTCAGCCCGTCCCGCCCCGGCATGTTCACATCCAGCAGTATGATGTCCGGCATGCGCGCGGCCTTTTCCACGGCCTCCTCGTAATTGCCCGCGGTGAGCACGAGATAGCCCAGAAACGCGAAATTGTCGCGCAGCAGCGCGACCACATCCGGTTCGTCGTCCACAATCAGTATGGTATGCCGCACGGTCATCCCTCCCATCTCGAGCATACGCACAATTATCAACAATTCATAAATTCGGCGGAGAGACGCATGATCTCTCCGCCTGAGTCCGCCGAGCCGCGTCAGGATTCCGGCTGGGCCGCCTCGAACGCGATCTGGTTCGAGCCGTCCATCCAAAGGCGCTCGATGTTGTAATACTCGCGCTCTTCCGGGTGGAACAGGTGCACGATGACATGCGCGTAGTCCAGCACCACCCAGCGGGATTCGTTCATGCCCTCGTGGCGGCGCACGGGCGTGCCCTCCGCCTCGAGCTTTTCCTCGACGTCCTCGGCCAGCGAGCGCACGGCCTGCACGTTCCTGCCGGTGGCGATGACGAAATAGTCCGTGATGGACGTCAGATGGTCCACCTGGAGGATGGTGATGTCGGTCGCGCCCTTCTGGTCGAGTATCCCGGCGATCTCAAGCGCCAATTCCCTGGATTTTATCATGCCCTGCATTCCTCCTGTAAGGTTCAGATCATTTCAAGCATGCGCGGATGGACGCTGCGGCCCGCGCGCACGAGGTATTCGCGCGTGAGCTCCACACATTTGGACGCCGCCGCGCGCAGATCGGTTCCCGCAAGCGCGCGCGCCTCCTCCAATCCCGGAAAGGCGGCGCGGCCCGGCTCGATGAAGTCCGCCACGAACACGCACAGCATAAGCGGCGTCATCCGCGGCCCGCCCAGCGTGTGGCAGCGTATGGCGGCGAGTATCTCATCGTCGCGCACGCCGAACACGTCGCGCGCGACCGCCGCGCCCGCGCTCGCGTGCAGAAGCTCGACGTTCGCCACCTCGCCCGTATCGGCCTCGGCCCCGGCCAGGCGGCGCTGCTCGTCCTCTGGCAGGCACTTGGCCGCATCGTGCAAAAGCCCCGCCACGCGCGCCGCGCCCACGTCCAGCCCGTGCGCGCGGGCGAGTCGCTCGCAGGTATCGCGCACGCCCAGCGTGTGCTCGAAGCGGCTCGGGGTGAGCATGCCGCGCAGCATGCCCTCGGCCTCGGCCTCGCACACGCCCATCAGGTACAGCCCGCGCTCGCGCATATAGCGGGCGACGCGCGCGCCGACGAGCGTTTCCAGCTCCCCGCGCACGGCCGCGCGCTCGCGCACGAGCGTGGAGGAGACGCCGGGCGGCTCGCCCTGAAGCCAGCGCACGCGCGCGCCCTCCGGCGCGCTGCCATGCTCGCGCGCGCGGTGAGACACCGCGAACGCGCACAGGCCAAACACCTGCGCATAGTCCCGCCAGGTGACCAGGTTGGACAGCGTATCCTCCCCGATGACGTAGACCAAATCGGCCTGCGGGTACTGCGCGCGCAGGCGGCGCAGCGTATCGACCGTGTAGGTGGTGCCCGCGCGGCGCACCTCCATGTCGCAGACGGCAAATTCCTCCCCCGCGGCCAGGCGCGCCATGCGCAGCCTGTCCTCGGCCGCGGCGTGGCAGTGCTTGTGCGGCGGGTCGCCCGCGGGCAGAAGCAGCGCCGCGTCCAGGCCAAGCTGTTCCCTCGCCATGCGCAAAAGCGCCGTGTGCCCGATGTGTACGGGATCGAGCGTGCCGCCGAGTATACCGATCTTCCTGCGTTCCATACTTTTATTATACACCATCGCGGCTGTGATGAAAAGCACTTTTGGGGCCGCGCGCGCGGCATAGCGGGCGCTTTTTCGGGAAAAATTGTCAGCAGGAGGGATGCGCATGGGAAAGAAGATCGACCGCGCGGCGCTCTGCGCGGTGACGGCGGCGGCGCTGTACCTGTTTTTCGCCGCGGCGTTTCGCAGCGTGTGGGCGGGCGCGGCATGCGCGCTGTGCGCGATGCTGCTTTTGCGCCACGCGCTGCGCGGGCTGTGCGGGCGGCTGCCCAGGCCGAAGCGGCGGCGAAGCCGCGCGCGGGCGGAAGTTGAGATGTGGGCGACGCTGCCCGCGCACGAGGCGGAGGCGCGCGCGCGTTCGCTTCTGGAGAAGGCGTACCCCGCGCAGCTCGAGGGCGCGCGCGTGGAGGTGGCGCTTCGGCATCCGTCGGGGCCCGCGCTGGACGTAAACGCGCTACTGGAGATGTGGCGCGCGCGGCAGGGCGAGGAGCGGCTGGCGCTGGTGGTCACATCGCGCGTGAGCGGCGAGGCGCTGGCGCTGGCGCGCAC
>DXVG01000059.1 GCA_019409045.1 Clostridiales bacterium
GCGCTGCGCTGTGTGGGGCTGGACGTTCCCGAGGGCGAGCACCCCATCGTGCCGGTGATGCTGGGAGACGCGCATGTTGCGCAGGAGTTCGCCCGCCGCATGCTGGAAAAGGGCGTGTATGTGGTCAGCTTCAGCTACCCGGTGGTGCCCCGCGGCAAGGCGCGCATACGCACGCAGGTCAGCGCGGCGCACACGCGGGAGGATCTGGACTTCGCCGTGGAGTGCTTCCGGGCCGTGCGCGAGGAGATGGGCCTCTAGCCCCGCGCGGACGCCCCAAAGGCCCTCGAATGCAAAATCACTTCCGAAACAAGCAGGCGGAAGTGATTTTTGTCTGCCGCGCGGCACTCAGCATGCGCAAATTTGTTTCCAAAACAGGGCTTTTCAACGGCCTTCTTGTGCGCGCGCGATATTTGGGGTATAATGTTTGCGATAAAATGCGCGAGGAGGCGGGAGGATGCACAAGGCGCTTCGCCGGGCGGCGGCGCCCATCGCGGCGCTGCTGGTCATCGCCTATGTGTACGCGGTGGTGCACCTGGCGCTGGGCACGCATCCGTTTGCGCACTCGGGCTACGACACCTACACGCTGCAGGCGCTCGCGTGGCGCGAGGGCCGCATATCGCTGGGGCAGGACTATCCGCACCTGGAGCTCGCGGTGTACGAGGGCGACTGGTATGTGAGCTTTCCGCCGGTGCCCGCGCTCGTGCAGCTTCCGCTGACGCTGCTGTTCGGGCGGCAGACGCCGGACGGGCTGCTGGTGAAGCTCTACGTCGCGGGCGCGTTTCTGGCGCTGTACGACTACTTTCGCCGCGCAAAGCGGCAGCAGCCGTGGAGCGCGGCGGCGTGGGCGCTGTTTTTCGTGTTCGGCTCGAACATGGTCAGCGTATCGCTGGACGGCGGCGTGTGGTATCAGGCGCAGACGCTGAACTTTCTGCTGCTTGCCTGCGCGGTCGCGGCGATGGCGCGCATGCGGCCCACGCTCTCGTGCGCGCTGTACGCGCTGGCGGTGGGCTGCCGGCCGTTCACGGCGCTGTTCGGGCCGGTGCTCCTGATGATGTACCTCGCCCGCAGGCGGCCGCGGGCGCGGCTGTTTCCGGGCATCCTCGTGGGGCTGTGCATCGCGGCGTGCTACGCGGCGTACAACTACGCGCGCTTTGGGAACCCGTTTGAGTTCGGGCACAACTACCTGCCCGAGTTCACACGCGCGCAGTCGGGGCAGTTTTCGATCTCCCATGTGGCCGGGAACATACGCACGTTCGTGTTCGGGCTGCCGTTTTCCCTGCAAAACGGGCAGTGGACGCTCAACCGGTTCGGCTTTTCGATGTTTTTGTGCAACCCCGCGCTGTGGATGATGTTCGTGTGGCTGGCCGCGCGCGCGCGCAGGCGGCGGCTTCGGCCGCAGGCGGCGCTGTGCGCGGCGCTGATGCTTGCGCACCTTTTCTGCCTGCTTCTGCACAAGAGCTTCGGGGGCCTACAGTTCGGGGCGCGCTACACGCTGGAGCTGATCCCCTACGCGCTGGGCGTATTGCACTTCGCCCCCCGACGCGCGCCGCGCGCGTGGGAGGCGACGGTGTTTTCGCTGGCGATCGCGTTCAACGCCGTGGGCGCGTACCTGCTCAACTGCTGAGGCGGCGGTCAGGCCCGCGCGTCTGCGCCCTCGCGCCGCCGGGCGTACTTGCGCCGCGTGGCCATGCCGCCGCGCAGGTGGCGCTCACGCCGGTTCTTCTCCAGCACCTGACTGACCTCGGCGAACAGGCCGGGGTCGATCTGTTTGAGCCGCAGGCGCATGTCCTTGTGGATGGTGGTCTTGCTCACGCCGAATCGCTCGGCGCACTGGCGCACGGTCGCGCCGGTAGCCAGTATGTGCCTGGCGGCGTCCACAACGCGAATATGAATCTCCCGCTTCACCCGCATCCCCTCCACGGCATGCTTATGCGCGCGCGGCGGGGGATATAAGCGGGCTAGGAGAGGACGTAGGCCTGCATGCCGTCCTCGCGCTCGACGAGTATGGCCGAGCCGTCCGGCGCGATGGCGAGCGAGGAGGCGTAGGGCTGGTCGAACGCGGTCAGCTCGTTGCCGTGCCAGTCCACGATGCCCCACATGCCCTGCGCGTTCTGCGCCTTCAAAAGCCGCCCGTCGCCGCCGCAGTAGGGGTCGAAGGCGACGTAATCCGTGCGCGTGAGCGCGCCGTCGGCGGCGATGATGTACAGCTCCCCGCGCGTGTCCGGCAGGATCATGCTCAGGCCGATCACCGTGGCGCCCGTGTAGTACGCCGGGCAGGAGACCTCGCCGTCCGGCCCGACGTAGCCGAGCTTGCCCTCGTCCTCCACGCAGGCGTAGCCGTCGATGGCGCACACATAGTCCCCGTCGAAGGACAGGCGGAGTATGTCGTCGTATGCACAGGGGACGAGCACATTGCCCTGCGCGTCGATCAGGCCCACGTCCTCGCCCTGCTTTACGCGCGCGTAGCCGTGCGCGTCGAAGGGGTACATGCCGTCGTACGCGCAGGCGATCTCGATCTGGCCGTCCGCGCTGCACACGCCCGCCTCGGCGTCCGCGTCGACCACGATCAGCCGTCCGTCGCCGCTCCCGGCCGCGTAGCGGTGGTTTTCGAGGATCACCTCGCCCGTGTGCAGGCACACCACGTCGCCATCGCGCGTCTCGTAGGCGTCGTAGATGCCCGCAAGGCCGCCCTGCGCGCGGCGAAGCTGCGCGTCGTAGGCCATGACCTCGCCCGAGCGGTCGAGCACATACAGGTAGTCCCCGTGCGCGCACAGCGCCTCGCAGCCCTGCCGGGTGAAGTAGCCGACCTTTTCGCCGACGCAGAGGTCGTACACGTCGTAGGTCACGGCGTTGTAGTTGCCGCCGTCTATGTAGTCCTCGTAGTCGCAGACGTTGCTGAGCGTCTGCTCCAGCACCACGCCCACGGCCCAGCGGTCGGAGAGGAACAGCACGTCGCCGTAGGCGAGCGGCACGAGCACGTTGCCCTGCGCGTCGAGCACGCCGCGCGTGTTGAGGCCGTCCTCCTCCTGCGCGACGAACAGGCCGCGCTCGCCCTCCAGCAGGCTTTCATAGGCGCGGGGGATCTGTTCCTCGCCCTCGATGGTGAACAGCCCCTCGCGGTAGTCCTCGTCCGCGTCGATCACCAGCGAGCCGTGCGCGGCAAAGCGCGCGCTGCCGGAGAACAGCCCGGCCTCGCGCAGGGATACCTCCTCCGCGCGGGCGGGCGCGAGCGACAGAAGCAGCGCCGAGCACAGCGCCAGCGCGCAGAGACACCTTTTCATGGTCGCACCCCCCATATCAGAATCGCGATAGATATAGAAAAATCCACGGGCATGATGCATGCCCGCGGAAGGATCGCCGCGCGTTCAGCCCGCGACGGTGAAGCCGTCCATGCCGTCCTCAGAACTGAGCAGCACCGCCGTGCCGTCCGGGGAGATGAGCATGGCGGAGGCGTAGTCGTACACAGGCTCCACCAGCACGTTGCCGTGCCAGTCGACAAGGCCCCACTTCTCCTCGGCGGTCATGGCCTTGAGCAGCGTGCCGTCCCCGCCGGGATACTCGTTGAATTCGACGTAGGTGGTGGCGGTGGTCGTGCCGTCGGCGGCGATGATGTACAATTCGCCGCTGATGTCCGGCACGATCATGCTCAGGCCGATGATGGTGGGGGAGGCGTAGTTGATGGGGCAGGTGACCTCGCCGGTCTCAAGGGAGACGTAGCCGTACTTGCCGTCCTTTTCCACGCAGGCGTAGCCGTTGAGGCCGTAGACATAGCGGCCGCCGTAACTGAGCGATTCAAAGCCGTCGTATTCGCAGGGCACGACCAGATTGCCCGCAAGGTCGATCAGGCCGTATTTATCATCCTTCTCCACGCGCGCGTAGCCGCTTTCGTCGTAGTCGTAGATGGTGTCATACGCGCCGAAGTCCACGATCACGTTGCCCGCAAGGTCGATCACGCCGTAGTCGTAATTCTCATCGCTGACGCAGAGCAGGCCGCTGCCGAGGTCGCTGCTGAAGCGGTAGCCGGGGGCGACCACCTCGCCCGTGGGCAGAAAGACCACGCCCTCCTCCGAGGAATCATAGGCTTCGTAGATGTACTCGGTGGTTCCCAGCGCGCTGAAGGCGGGATCGTACATGGTCACCGTGCCCTCTCGGTCCTCGATGAACAGATAGTCGCCATGCGCCTCGGCGTTGTCCATCTGCTCGCGCGTGAGCGTGCCGACCATGGCGGCGCCTTCAAGGTCGTAGACGTCGTAGGCGGTGACGATGTAGTTCTCGTCGCCAAAGAGCGCCTGATAGTCGTAGGGCTCGCCGTCGGTGACCTCCAGCTTCACGCCCACGGCCCACTTTTCGGACAGGAAGTCGATGTCGCCGTACGCAAGCGGCACCACCACCTCGCCCGCCGCGTTGAGCGCGCCGAGCATGTTCACGCCGTCCTCGGCCTGCACGGTGTAGTAGCTACACACGCCGTAGTCGTCCAGCGCGGGGTAGGAGAAGGGAATCAGCTCGTTGCCCTGAATGTCGAACACGCCCATGAGGTATTCGTCGTTTTCGTCGATCACGCGGGCGCAGTCGTCCTCAAAATTCGCGTAGGCGCTGAACGAGCCCGCGGGCTCGAGCGAGATCTGCGCCGCCGGGGCCTCGGCCATGGCCGGGACGCACAGCGCCAGCGCCACGAGTGCGATGAGCAGCTTTTTCATGACAGGTCGCATCCTTTCCGATCGGTGTTTTGCATGTCCATTATACAGCCCGCGCGCGGGGAAGTCAACGCGGAAAAGCTCTGCGGCGGTCAGGCCCTCCGGCGCGAGGACAGGATGGTATACGCCGTCACCGCCGCGAGCACCAGCGCCGCGCCCGCGATGCTCAGCGGCCCCGGGTTTTCGCCCAGGAACACAAAGCACCAGGTGGGGTTGAGGATGGGCTCCACGTTGGAGACGATGGCCGCCGTGACCGGCGACACGCCCCGGCGCATGCCGAGGCTGAAGAACAGGTAGCCAAGCGTCAGGCACGCGCCCATGCCCAGCGCGGCCGCGAAGTGCGCGGGCACGGGCGCGACGCCGGCGTCGAAGGGCAGATACAGGCACAACAGAGCGGTGATGAGGTTGCCCTGATAGGCGTAGTCCAGCGCGTCGCAGTCCGAGCGCTGGGCGGCCAGGTACACCACCGCGTAGGTGAACGCCGAGGCGATGGCCAGCGCGTTTCCGAGCATGCCGCCGCCGGAGAGCCCCTGACAGAAGCACAGCACCACGCCCGCGAGCACCGCCAGCGCGGCCGCCGCGTCCAGGCGCGAGGGCCGCCTGTGCATCACCACGGCCTGAAACAGGATCACCACCACGGGCATCGCGTACTGAAGCACGATGGCGTTGGCGGCGCTTGTGAGCTTGTTTGCGAAGATGAACAGCAGCGACGTGCTCATCACGCCCAGCGCGCCCAGCCAGGTGCCGGGCGTGTTCACCAGGCGATAGCTTCTGCGCGCCGCGCCTAGCGCGAGGGCGGCCACCAGCGCGCGAAACCCGGCGATGGACACGGCGCTCCAGGGGATGAGCTTGGACAAAAGCCCCCCGAAGCTCCAGCATACGCAGGCCAGCAGTATGCACGCGATGGATGAACGGTCACTCCGCAACGAAAATACGCCTCCCCCAGCCGATGTGTCCTGCGCTCAGCCCAGCTCCTCGCCCACCACCATGCACAGGTAGGCGGCCGCGGCGTCGAAGCGCGCATCGTGATAGTGATCGCCGCCGCCGAACCACTTGCGGCACTTGCGGGTCACCAGCTCCGGCGTGATGCCGAAGTGCTTCATCAGCTCCTCCAGGCGCGGGGGCTTGAGCTTTTCGGGGTTCTGCTTGAGGGGTATGTTGGCCTCCTGCGTGTAGTGCCGGAGCGTGCAGAAGCGGGGGATGTCGGGAAACTGCACGCCGATGCGGGCAAACTCGTCGCGCAGGTAGCGCATGTCGCCCGCCACGTCGTGCCCGATGACCATGCCGCACTTCTCAAAATCCCGGTAGATCTCATCGGCGTGGTGTGCAAACAGGTCGCCCCCGGAGAGGCGGCGAAGCTGGCCCACCCCCAGGCCGTGTACCTTGCGGGCGTGGCGGTTGATGGCCTCCACAGAGAAGTAGAAGTTCTTGCCCCGGATGCGGCGGCCGTCGATGATGAGATAGGAAAGCTGTATGATGCGGCTGGGGCGCATGCCGTCCAGCTCCGCGTCCAGCGCGATCATGCGCCTCTTTTCGTGCTTGTTTCGCAAGGAAACTCCCCCCGTAAAATGCTCAGTGACCTCAGGCGCGAAGCGCGCGCTCGATGCCCGCAAGCCCCTTGAGCACGTTTTCGCGCTGCGTGGCAAGATTGAGCCGGAAAAAGCCGCGCCCCTCCTCGCCAAAGAACAGGCCCGTGTTCAGGCCCACGCCGCCCACGTCCACCAGGCGGCGCCAGAGCTGCTCGTGCTCCATGCCGAGGCTTCGCATGTCCAGCCACATCAGGTATGTGCCCTCCAGAGGCTTTATGGACACCATTGGCAGCCGCTCGTGGATGAACGCCTCGGCCGCGTCGCGGTTTTCGCGGATGTAGGACACGCACGCGTCCAGCCATTCGTCGCCGTGCTCGTAGGCGGCGCGCTGGGCGACCATGGCAAACAGGTTCGTGCGGTCGGCGTTGACGCGGTGGAGCTGCCCGGCGATGCGCTCGCGCGCCTCCGGGTCCGCCGCGATGATGGACGACTGGCGAAGCCCCGCCAGGTTGAACGCCTTGGTGGCGGAGGTGAGCATCACGGCGCTTTCGCACAGGGAAAGAAGCGACGTGTGCGCGTGCGGCGCGAAGGTGAAGGCGGCGTGGATCTCGTCGGCGACGATGCGCACGGCGTAGCGCCGCGCCAGCGCGGTCAGGCGCTCCAGCTCCGCGCGCGTCCACACGCGGCCGACGGGGTTGTGCGGGCTGCACAGGAACATGCACTTCACGCCGCCCTCGAACGCAGCCTCCAGGCCGTCAAAGTCCATCCGCCAGCCCTCGTCCGTCTCCAGAAGCGGACAGGCCGCCACCGCGCGCCCGGCGCGCTCCACCGTCTCGCGGAACGGGCCGTACACCGGCGGCTGGATCAGCACGCGCTCGCCCGGCTCGGTCAGCGCGTAGAGCGAAAAGAGCATGCTGTCCACAACGCTTGGGCTGGGGAGTATCCAGTCCGGCTCCACCTTCAGGCCGAAGCGCCGGAGGAGGAACGCGGCCTCAGCGGCGCGATTTTCGGACACATCCTGAGTGTACCCATATATGGGGTGCGCGGCGCGCGCGCACAGCGCCTCCACGATCTGCGGGGCGCAGGCAAAGTCCATGTCCGCCACCCACAGAGGCACCACGTCCGCGCGGCCAAACACCGCCTCGCGGGCGTCCCACTTCTCACAATCGGTGCCCTCGCGGGCAACGGGCGCGTCAAAGTACGTTTTATCTATGTTCATGCGCGTTCCTCCATGCTTCGTTGCGGCATATGCACCCTCCCTATTATACTTCTGAAATGTGAATTATGCAATACAGCCATCCTGTAAATATATTTCACAAAAACACAATCAAAACGTCGCCGTCCCGCCACATATATGCGGTAAGATAAAACCGTCGGCAGTGGATCTATCCCTCATCCCATTCCCCAACCCCTCCACCGTCGATCGGCGGGGCCTCATTCGAGGCCCCGTTTGTCATTTGCTGCCCCGCGGACAGACACAGTAAAAGTGTGCCGGTAGAGATCGTCGATTTTTCTGAAACGAAGCGTAACTTTGCGTGCCTTGACACACGGATGGTTACATGTCTATAATGGAAAATGCGGATTTTGCAGGGGAGGGGACCGCCATGTTTCGCAAAAAAAACCGCGCCGAGGGCGTGCAGCCGCTGCCCAGGCACCAGACGTTCGCGGTGGGGATCATACTGTCCATGCTGGCGGGCTATCTGGAGGCGTACACCTACCTTCTGCGCGGCGGCGTGTTCTGCAACGGACAGACGTCCAACATCGCCCTGATGATGATCAACTTCATGCGCGGCGACTTCTCGGCCGCGCTGTACTATCCGATCCCGATCATGGCGTTCTTCTTCGGCATCGTGTTCGCGGCGTTTTTGCGCGGGCAGATGCACAACCTGCGCTGGGCGCGGGTGGAGATGCTGATTCTGCTTTTGGAGACGGCGCTTCTGTTCGCGGTGGGCTTCGTGCCGCGCGGCGGCGGGGACACGCCGGTGAACATCGCGGTGACGTTCCTGTGCGCCGTGCAGTACGAGATATTCCGCGAGACGCGCGGCCTGCCCTACGCCAGCATATTCTGCACGGGCAACCTGCGCACGGCGGCGGAGTACTTCTATGTGTTCGCCAGCAGGCGCGACGCCATCGCGGGCGTCACCTGCCTGCGCTACCTGATCGTCATCGGCGCGTTCGCCGTGGGCGTGCTGGGCGGGGCGAACCTCGCGCGGCTGTGGGACGTCAGATCCATCTGGGTTTGCTGCGGCATGCTGATCGCCCTGATGCCGCTGATGATCCGCGCGGAGAAGGACTGAGCGCGAAGGGCGCAAAAAACCGGCCGCCTCGCAACACCGCGAGGCGGCCTCAGTATGTCGAAAAAGACAACAGACAGCCAGGGCGTTGAGAAAGCCCGCAAGCCAAGGAAGCGAGCCTGCAAACAAGGGAGCTTACAAGGACGTAAGTGACCGCAGTTTGCAGGCGATGCTGACGCAGGAAGCAAAAATCACT
>DXVG01000006.1 GCA_019409045.1 Clostridiales bacterium
CATCCGGCTCGTGAAGGCTTGATTGTCGCCTTACATTTGTAGCATTGTAGCTCTGTGTCCGTAAAAAAATCGCATTGTATTATATATGAGCGGCCAACTGACTTTGGGATGATGACGATGCTCTCTCATGACGTTCCCTCCTTATCTTCGCAAAAAACCAGCTATCCCCTTTGCCGCGGTAAAAGTCGTTGATGCTTTCAGCGCGCACCACAATCCATCCGAGTTGACCCTTCGTTTTCTTTGCATTGAATGGATTATTCTTCGACACCTTCCCGGTTGTCCTCTTGAACATGGTCCTTCCCCCATACAGCATTCGTCGCATTTGCATTCTACCATGCAGCTTCCGGCACCGTCAACGATTCTTGCGGCGGGGAAAGGAGGCGCGGGCGGTGGGGGAATGCGCCCGGAAGCGGCCCTACACACGGCATATGCGGCGGGGGAGGGCGGCCTGAGATGTTCTTCCGCGTGCGGCTGGCTTGGCCTGTATGCACAGGCGTCTTATGCCAAGGCCGGGCCGGAAATGCGCAAGACATGTGAAGCCCCGCTTTGCTGGTTCAGGTCAAAGATGCGACGATTCCCAGGCCGTCAGTCGCCGCTGTGAAAAGGGGAGCGGCGCGATGATTTGCGCCATCCCCGGTGGGGAAGCGCCTATGTCAGGAAAACCAGCCCTGCGCAGAAAGTGCGGAAATCATGAAAGATGCCGCCAATCTGGAACTAATTCTTTCGATTATCCTTTCGATCCTTTCGTTCCTCCCATAAGAGCAAAATCCAGACAAAGATTATTATTACAAGTCCAACCATCGCAATTTGCAGAAGAATAGTAAGAATATTCATTATTATCTCAGACGAACAATTCAACCATTCCAATATGCATCGACTTAACTCCAGCACAAATATAAGGATTGACCAAATTGCCGCAAACACTTTGAATTTCTACATAGCTTCCACTCCCCTCACACTCTTTTACGACGAAAGAGCCCCATATTAGACCTTGCACCAATGGTTTCGATGATACAATGATACAAGCCCGCTGTTAGTGCCTGTCCGCTATTTCGCTTAAGTACTTCAAATTTGCTTCCGTATTGGAGCCACAGTCCACTCTACGGATGGACGCCTTGTCCACATATATCCGCCCGTTACGCACCCCATTAGAATCGACCTGGCAAATCCCCCATATCGCTTCATTCGTTTTGAATATATAGCCCGAAACATCAAAGACGCCGCTTGAATTCAATTCCACCGAAACGAATTCCTTTTCGCTTTGAGCATATGCGCCAAGCGCGTCCCTGAAAGGGAGCGACATGCAATTTCCCAATTATGTCAATAGCGCAAGTAAGATAATAGCGCAAGCCGCATGCATTAGAAGCACAATAAGTGATATTCTCCCTATGGCTTGTTTTGTGCCGTAGGTTCGCAAATAGCAGACGGAAAAGCCAATGGAAGGGCACATACGATGGGAATCAAGGCTATCCTTAAAAATTCACCCCAAAATGTTGTCGGACGAGTAGAATAGATGCCCGCTACATTGCCATCTGCAAAAAATGAAGGCTCAATTACACAAAGCCCCACATAGCATACAAGCAACAGCGTTTCGATCATACAATACATGACGCCAACTTTATCAAGAAGCGGTTTTCTCATGCCATATCCCTCCTGCACCCCATACTATCTCCAGAGAAAATACACTACGCTCTGTAGAAATGTGTTCCGGCCTGCCTGAGCGTTTTCAACACGGATTCGCATTTGTGATTCCACGAGGGGTCAATGGCGAACGGGTAATCAAAGGCACCCCATTCCTGTGGGATCATAATAGCTGTTGCGTCACAAAAGAAAAAGTCCACCTGTCTTGGTTCCGCTGCAAAAACCAGCTTCGTTTTTTTCGCGCACACATCGCAGAACAAATGTTTCAAACATCGGCGCTAATGCCAGCTTGTAGAATTTGACGGCCGATGCGCCCCATGCGCCGCACCTGTATTCTATCATGCGTAATCCGGCGCTGTCAACGATTCCCGTGGCCTCGCCCCGGCGCACAATGCGCGATTCGCGGCATAAAAAGGGGAAGCCGGCGCGATTCTCCGGCTCCCGCGTGCGCAGGGGGTCTATATCTCCCGATCTCCCCGCCAGTCGCGCACGGCCTCGACCATTGCGATATATCCCTCCGTGGGCACATACTCGGGGATGGAATTTCCGCTGGCAAAGGCAATGCCGCCGTGGCCGCTGACCTTGCCGAGGCAGTCGTTTATATAATTGCGTATATACTCGGGCGACTGGCGGCAGACCACGTCGGTGTCGATGCCGCCGAAGTTGCCGATGCGGTCGCCGTACCGCTCCACCCACACGGTGAAGTGCGCGATGGAATCCTCGTTGGAGTGCTTTGCGTCTATGTTGGCGATGTCGATGATGTCGTCAAACACGCGGAACAGGTTGCCGCAGGAGTGGAGCAGGAACGGCCTGCCGGTCGCATGCACGAGGTCCGTGACGCGGCGGTACTGCGGCAGTATGTGCTCGCGAACGTCGTCCACGGACAGCAGCGTCGCCGTGTTGAAGCCCAGATCGTCCCCGAAGCGCAGCACGCAGTACGCGTCCGAGTACTCGCGCAGGAAGCGATCCCATATCTTCACATGCACATCGCCCATCTTCCGAAACAGATCGGCGTACAGCTCCGGGTCGTCCTCGCGCATGAAGCAGAGGTTGATGTAGCCCACGAGATCCTGCACGCACTCGAACACGCCGTTGCCAACGCCGCCGATGGCCTTCATGCCCTGCGGGCAGGTATTGGCCAGCGAGCGGAAGCACTTGCCGAAGCGCTCGAAGTAGATGTCCGCGAGCTCGTCCCACGGATACTTCTCGAAGTCGGCGCGCTCCTTTATGCAGCCCTCCGCGTGCGCGCCCAGCGCGCCGCCGCCGGGAAGTATGTCCGTGATGCAGCACTCATACGAGGCCGTGTCGTAGCCCATGCGCCGCCAGAACGACCAGTAGCTCGCAAACGCCGCGTCCCGCGCGGAGGCGTCCGCGTCCTCCATGTGCTCATAGGGGTCCACGCCGATGATGTCCTTCATCACGCGCCCGCAAATGATGTGCTCGTACAGCGGCATGCGCGGCGCAGATATGTTTCGCGCCGCCATGACCAGATTGTTGTAATCGGGTACGAAATCATAGTTTTTCATGTGCTCCACATCCTCCTGTATTTGTTGGGGCTTACCCCCATGCGCTCCTTGAATATCTTGGAAAAGTAGTGCGGGTCCTCAACGCCCACCAGCTGTCCGATGCGGCCCACCGGGTCGTCCGTGCTCAGCAGCAGCTCGCAGGCGCGGTTGATGCGCAGGTTGGTGACATATGTGTTAAAGTAGATGCCCGTCTTCTGCCGAAAGACCTGCCCCAGATAGTTCGCCGAGAAATAGTACATCTCCGCGAGGCGCACCAGGGATATGTCCTCCGACAGGTGTTTGCGTATGTAGTCGATGATCTCATCCACGGTATCGCGCCCGGGCGCGTCCGCCTTGCGCACGCACAGCCTTCGCGCCCAGTCCGCCAGCGAGCGGCTGATGGCGTCAAGATCGTCCGACATGACGCTGCCAAAGGCCGTGCTGACCAGAATCGAACGGTCGAACTTCTCAAGGCACATGATGACGGAGAAGACCGCCCTTTCGAGCATGCGGTAGTTGCGCGCGCAGGACACCGCGCGCTCCACCAGCGCCGCCACGCCCTCGGGATCGGCGGCGTACAGGCGGGACTGTATCTCCTCGCTCAGGCCGTTGAGCTGCTTGTCAAAGCCCGGCTCGGGCGCCTCGCGCTGATAGACGCGCAGGTGCACCGACTTGTCGAACAGAAAGTCGTTGCACGTCTTGCAGGCGTCGCTCAGCGCCTGAAACACATACGACGGCTCGGTAAACCTCCCGGAGACGCCCGCGTAGATCTGCGGGGAAAAGTACTGGCCGACAGTGTCGCACAGGTGGCGCATAGCCGCCTCCACGCGCTCGGTCTGCGCGCATCCAATGAGCATTGCGACAAAGGCGTCGTGCGTAAACACGCTGGAGAGGAGCCCTTCCTTTTCCAGCGCGTCGCGCGCAATGGCCGTGAGCACGCCCTGGCTCACCGCGCGCTCCGTGCTGCGGTCCGGGCGACAGACCGCGACGACCTTGGGCACGTTGCGCATGCCGTGCTCGTCGAACCAGCGCTCGAGCGCCGCCGGGTCGCTCGCGGCGGGCAGCGCGCTGAGCATCTCCTCCGCCGCCCCGCGCGCGGGCGCCGCGCCGTCGCGCCCGCGGTACTGCTCGGCGATGCGCGCAAGCGTCGGCTCCAGGTCCTCGGCGGTGAAGCAGGACTTGCTCAGGTACAGCTCCACGCCGTAGCGTATGGCCTGTTGCGCGTATTCAAACTCATCGTAGGCGGAGATGACGATGAACTTCGCCTCCGCGTCCATCTCGCGTATGCGGCGCATCAGCTCCAGACCGTCCATCGGCGACATGCGTATGTCGGTGAGAATCAGATGCGGCCGATGCCGCGCGTACAGCTCGAGCGCCTTTTCGCCGTTGGGCGCGTCCGCCACTACGCTGAAGCCGTGCTTCTCCCAGTCGATCATGGACTGCAGGCCGACGCGAACGAGGAATTCGTCCTCGACGATCATGACTGGGATCATGATTCTCCTCCTTCCTCGAAGAAGCTCAGCGGCTGCGTGAGCGTGACCACCGTGCCCTGTCCGGCCCTTGAGCGGAACTGGACGCCGTAGGTCTCGCCGAAGGTGAGGCGAAGCCTGCTTTGCACATTGGATATGCCGATGCCCGCGTGCAGATGCGCACCGTCGCGCCTCGGGGGCTCGGGCAGCGCGCCGTCCTCCAGCGTCACGCCGCAGCCGTTGTCCTCCACGGTGAACACCAGCGCGCCATCCTTCGCGCTCGCGCTCACGCGAATCACGCCGGGGCGCTCAAAGTTGCAGAAGCCATGCACAAAGCTGTTTTCCACGATGGGCTGCAACAGAAGCCCGAGCGTGCGGGCGTTTTCCAGCCCCTCGTCGATGGAGAGCTCCAGGTCGATCCGGCAGTTGTAGCGGAAGCGTATGATCTCGGCGTACAGCGCCACATGCTCAAATTCCTCGCCCACGCGTATGCAGGTCCCGCGCTGGCCCGTCGTCAGCTTCAGCAGTCGCACCAGCGAGGAGATCATCTCCGCCACGCGCGGCGCCTTTTGCATCAGCGCCATCCAGCGTATGGAATCGAGCGTGTTGTACAGAAAATGCGGGTTGATCTCCGAGCGCAGCGCGTCCATCTCCGCCGCGCGCCGCTGCGCCTCGATCTGCCGGTTGTGCTCGATGAGCGAGGAGATCTGGCCGATCATGTCGTCGTACTGCGCGGCGAGGGCATGCACCTCCCGAATGGGCGAATTTACTTCGCTCAGGCGAAGTTCCCCGTCTCCGGAGCTGGCCATCGCCGCGGAGAGCGCGCGGAAGGGCCGCGTGAAGGCGCGGCTGAACACCAGAATCAGCGCAAGGCCCGCAAGCAGCGCGATCAGCGCCATGCACAGCACCTGCGTCTGCAGGCGCGCAAGGTCGGCATACATCACATCCTCCAGAATCAGCGCGACGAGCTCCCAGGGGATCTCCTCGTTATTCTGGCGGATGACGAAGTAGTTCTCGCCGTCCGCGCGCAGCATCTCGCCCGTGCGCATCGACAGCGCCGAGCCGACGATCTGCTCAAGCTGCGACGCGTCCGCGCCGCCCGCGGTGAGTATGACCGAGTTTCCCTCGTCCAGCAGCGCCACGATCGAGCCATCTGCATCCCGCGTCTGGCTCAGCGTATCCGCGAGGTACGCCTGCTCAAAGGAGAGCACCAGCACGCCCCTGTCTCTGGAGATGCGGGTGTCGTTAAAGGCGCGCGCGTAGATGCAATAGCTGCGGTCATAGCTGCTGAACGCGTTTTTTCGCAGCTCGTAGCTGGGCAGCAGCACCTCGGCGTCCTCGCCCCGCAGTATGCGCAGAAACCACTCCTCCTGTGGGATGGCGGTCAGGAATCCCTCCGATTCGACGTCGAACATCGTGATGTACACGTCCGCCAGGTAGACGCCCACGTTGGCGATATGGTGCTGATAGCCCACGGCGGTGTCCAGTATGGCCTTGGCGCGGCGCTCGTGCAGCGCGCGCTCGGAGGCGGAGGAGGCCGTTCGCGCCAGATTGACCTCGCCGATGAGCTCCGCGTTGTTGTTCAGCGCGGCGGCGAGCTGCGTCATGTAGTCGACCGACGAGGCGAGCTGGCGGTTGAGCTGGGCAAACATGCGGCCGTAGCCGTCGATGTAGCTGTCCTGGATCAACTGCCTGCTGAACACATAGTATGTGAGGCTGAACGCGGCGACGACCAGCGCCAAAATCAGCGCCGTTCCCGTCAGCAGGACGGCGGCGATGCTCCACTTTTTTCCACGTCGCACGCTCGCCACCTCGCTTCCCCTCGTCGAAACAATTATATCATATGTGTTGAAATCGGGCAATCTCTATTGTACATGTACAAGTAAAATCATACTTTTTTGAAAATCGGCATTGATAATTACAAAATCGGGACGGATTTTTGCGTGCTTTTTCCCCCGGCGGAATGCAAAATTCCATTTACGCCCGACTGCGATTTTGGTAAAATATATATGAAGATACGCATGGGGGAAACCGTGAAAGATGCGCAAGTTTCTATGCCTTGTCCTGCTGTGCCCGCTTCTGGCGGCACTGTGCGGCTGTTCCTCCAGCCCGACGGCGGCGCCGGAGCAGGGCGCCGCGAGCCGACCCGTACTGCGCGTGGTCCACTATCTGGACCCGGACGGGCAGGAACCCTACGACCTGTATATGTACGAGCTGTTTCGGCGCTACACGCAGCAGACCGGCGTGGAGGTGGAGGTCGTTACGCGACCCTGGGACCAGCTCGATGAGACGCTGGTTTTGAGCAGCCAGTCGCGAGAGCCGCTGGGGGACCTGTTCATACTCTCCCTGCAAAAGCTCGAATACATGGTCAACAGCAACGCCCTGCTGCCGCTGGACGAGTACCTGGACGCCTCCTTCGAGCGCGAGGAGTTTCTAACGCTGGCGCTCGACGCGGGCACGTCCGCCTTCGACGGGCGCGTGTATCTGATGGCGCAGTCGCTGCACACGCGCGGGCTGTGGTACAACCGGCAGTACGTCGATCAGCCGCCTGAGACGTTTGCAGAGGTGGAGGCGCTCTCCAAGGAGATCATGGAGCAGCACGAGGGCGTGTACGGCGTGGGCTTCTGGGGCGGGAGCCACTACGGCGCCATTGAGGGGACGCTGTGCATGCTGACCTGGGCGAACGGCGGACAGCTCAGCGAGGCGGACGGGCGCGCCGCCTGGAGCACGCAGGCCGTGGCCGACGGCATCCGCATGATGCACGATTGGGTGCGGCAGGACGGCATCGCGCCGGAGATCTGCCTGACCACGGCGGATGCGACCGACGTGCAGGAGATGTTCTACAACGGCGAGCTGGCGATGATCTTTGACGGCTCCTTTGCCTATTCGCGCAACGAGTTCAGCTTTTCAGACGCCGAGAAGTTCGGCTTCGCCCCCATGCCCGGCGTGGACGGGCCGAGTGAAAACTTCTCCAACGGCTGGGGCTGGGGCATTCCCGTCAATTCGCAGCAGCCGGAGCTGGCGTGGGATTTTATCGCGTGGTTCCAGGCCAAGGGCGTGCAGATGGAGCACGCCATGACCGAGGGAGCGCTGCCCACGCGCGTGGACGCGCTGGAGGACCCGGCGCTCGCGCAGCACGGCTATATGCCGTCGTTTATCCCCAACCTACTCGAGTACGGCCGACCGATGGACACGTTCGTCTATTACAGCGAGGCCATGGACGCGCTCACCGCCGTGTCCAACGGCTTCTGCCTGGAGCCGGACATCGACCTTGAGGCCGCGCTGGAGGAGGCGCAGGCGCTGTTCAACCAGAAATACTACTCGTAATCGACGTGCGAACGGACTCTCCGCCCGCCGGGACGCGCCCGCGGGCAAGGCGATACAACTATGCATATGGAGGTCGGCACCATGACCAATCGTGAACGCTTCCAAAATATCATTGCGCGCA
Organism: Clostridiales bacterium; assembly: GCA_019409045.1. GTDB lineage: Bacteria > Bacillota > Clostridia > Christensenellales > Aristaeellaceae > Pullichristensenella. The sequence continues at coordinate 8,064 of DXVG01000006.1, forward strand.
AGAGCGACCACTGCGGATTCTGGCACGGAAACCCCAACCCCGCGAGCGTCAACTATCTGTTCGGCTCCTTTGACGTCAAGGACGACTTCGAGCTCGGCCTGAAGCTGGGCGACACCTGCCGCTGGATCATGCCCTCCGAGAACGGCATGTGGCAGCACCCGGAGGGCAAGCCCATGTTCGACGTCCTGGGTGGGCAGGAGCGCCACAGCCTGGGGCAGGACGGCGTGTTCGCCGACTGCGAGGACATACGCGAGGTGGAGGCGTTCGACTGGCCGGACGAAAAGTATGTGGATTTCACCGAGACCATCGCGCAGATCGACCGCACCATCGCCGCGGACCAGGCCGTGCTGTCGGGAACGTGGAGCTGCTTTTTCCACGACGTGTGCGATTTCTTCGGCATGGAGAACTACTTCGTAAAGATGTACACCGACCCCGGCGTGGTCGAGGCCGTGACGGAGCATGTGGTGGACTTCTACCTGCGCATCAACGAGCGGCTGTTCTCCATGGCGGCCGACAAGATCGACATGTTCTTCTTCGGCAACGATTTCGGCAGCCAGCTCGACCTGCTGATCTCGCCGGAGTGCTTCAACCGCTTCGTCATGCCCGCCTTCGTCAAGTTCACCGAGCAGGCGCACCGCCACGGCATGAAGGTGCTGCTGCACTCCTGCGGCTCGATCGACCGCGTGATCCCGCAATTGATCGACGCGGGCGTGGACGCGCTGCATCCCATACAGGCCAAGGCCGCGCATATGGACGCGGTGAGCCTGTCCAAAAAGTACAACGGCAAGATCGTCTTTGTCGGCGGCGTGGACACGCAGGAGCTGCTGCCCTTTGGAACGCCCCAGCAGGTGCGCGACGAGGTGCGCCGCCTGCGCGATCTGTTCGGGCCGAACTATGTCGTCTCCCCGAGCCACGAATCCATCCTGCCGGGCGTATCGCACGACAACATACTCGCCATGGCCGAGGCCGCGGCGGAGTGACACCGTACACAGGCCGCCCGTGGGCAGGCTTGAAAATACTCTAACAGGAGGGACCCCCATGAAGAAAGCACTGTTACTCTTCCTTGCCGTCCTGATGCTGCTGACCTCGGTGCCGGCGCTGGCGAGCGTCGAATTCTGGAACGACAAGCTGACCACCATCGACCCCACGTTCGTGGAAAACCTCACCAACGCGCTGAGCGAGAGCTCCGGCCTGGATGTCGAGATCGTATCCTATCCCGATGTTGCGGCGTATCAGACCGCCATGCAGCAGTCCATCAGCGACTCGACCGCCCCGGCCATGTTCACCTGGTGGAACGGCGATCAGCTTGAGACGCTGATCAAGAACGACCTGCTGGTCGATCTGACCGACGAGTGGGAGAATTACTACGTCGATCTGGGCGTGTCGCCGGACGTTGCGGATTCCCTGTCCTACGAAGGAAGGGTCTATGCCGCGCCCTACGCCGTGCTGAACAACTCCGTGATCTACAACAAGCGCGCCTTTGAGACGGCGGGGTGCGAGGTGCCCACCACCTTCGACGAGTTCCTGGACGTCTGCCAGAAGCTGGTTGACGCGGGCATCACGCCCATCGCGCTCAAGAACGACTCCTGGGCCGGCTTCATCTGGTTCCAGCAGCTGCTCGCCGTGCACGATGTGGAGCTGTACTTCGGCATCTGCGACGGCTCCATCCCCTACACCGATGAGCGCATCGTCGAGGTCATGAACGTGTGGCGCGATATGTTCGACAAGGGCTACTTCGCCGCTCCGGTGCAGTCCCTGGACACCGCCAAGGCGTTCGCCCGCGATGAGGTCGCCATGGTGCTCGAGCCGACGATCTACATCCCGCCGCTGGTCAACGAGTACGGCATGGTCTCCGGCGAGGACTTTGACGTGATGGTCGTTCCCTCCCTCACGGGCGAGAACAACGTGGTCTTCTTCGAGGTCTCCCCGCTGGCCATTCCCAAGGCGACCGCGGACGTAGAGGCCGCCAAGCAGCTCGTGCGCGCCTTCCTGGACACCGAGGCGCAGACCATCATGGCCAACGACGTGGGCATGCCTGCCTCCACCTCCGGCGAGATCAACGACGTGGCGACGCAGCACATGAACGATCTGGGCAACGACGAGAACGTGCAGCTCGTGCTGCGCTACTATGAGAGCACGCCCGCCGAGCTGCGCGACTTCGCGCTCGACGAGCTGGCCAAGTTCATCTACTCCGGCGCGCCCGTGGACGAGGTGCTCACCGCGATTCAGGGCAAGGCCGACGAAGTCTTTGCCGAGTGACCCCCGTTGGCGCTGCGCCGGACCGCTCCGGCGCGGCGCCTTTCCCCGAGCGGTCCGCCGCTCGGGGCATCATCAAAGTCAAAGGATGTGTTTCATCAATGATGAAAGGAGCGTCTGCCTACAGCCGCCAAAGAAACTGGACCAATTACCTGTACCTGGCGCCCGCCGTCCTGCTGATCGGCATTTTTTTCGTTACCTCGATTTTCTATACGGGCTGGCTGAGCTTCTATGAATCGGATGGCTTCTCCCCGCCCGTGTTCGTCGGCTTTGAAAACTATATTGACCTGTTTCATGACGCGAATTTTGCAACGTCTCTGGGCAACACCATGATCTGGGTGGTCTGCTCGCTGGTGATCTCCTTTGCGATCCCGCTGCTTCTCGCGGTGCTCATCACCAAGACCAACCATGTGACGCTGTTTAAGAATATCTTCTATTTCCCCAATGTGCTCTCCGCCACCATCGCGGGCATCATCATACGCTCCATGCTCTCGATCTACGGCCTTCCGCAGCTTTTTGGCATGCTCGGTTTGGAGAGCTGGGTGAGCGACTGGCTCGCCATACCCCGGCTGAACACGTTTATCATGATTTTCAGCAGCATCTGGCAGGGCATCGGAATGAACCTTCTGCTGTTCATCGTGGGCCTCAACAGCATGGACGCATCCCCGCTGGAGGCGGCCACGATCGACGGCGCGGGCACGTTCAGGCTGTACACGCGCATCGTGTTCCCGATGCTCAAGCCTACCTCCACGGTGGTGCTGCTGATGTCTCTGGTCAACAGCTTCAAGGTCTTTGACTCCATCTGGGTCATGACCAAGGGCGGGCCCTATCGCTCCAGTGAAACGCTCGCGCTGACGATGTATCAGGAGACTTTCATCCGCAACAACCTCGGCCTGGGCGCGGCGGTGGCGATCGTGCTGACGATCATCATCATGTTCGTCTCTTACTTCAACATCCGCAACACGTTCCGCTCGGAAAGAAATCGATAAGCGAGGGAAGGCACGATGAAAAAAGCAACGGGTTGGCGCAAGGTCGTCATCAATGCAACCCTGTCCATACTGGCGCTGCTGTGGGTGTTCCCGCTGGTATTCATGCTCTACAACAGCTTCAAGGGACAGGCGGAATACAACCTCGGTTACTTCTGGGACTTTCCCCAGGGCAATGAGCTTGTAAACAATCTCGAGTACATACAAAGCAGCGCGGGCGTGTTCGACGGCATGCTCAGCAGCCTGATCTACTCGCTGTGCGGCACGGTCTTTGCCGTGGCGTTCGCCCTGCTGGCCGCCTACGCGCTGGTGTATCTGAAGATACGGCGCAGGATGTTCTGGTTTTTGTTCATCTACAGCGGCACCATCTTTCCCTTCCAGGTCTATCTGATCCCGATTTACAAGGGCTATTCCGCCCTGGGGTTTTACAACACGCGCTTTGGCATGATACTGTTTTACTCGGCCATCTGTATACCCTTTGCCATGTTCGTGTTCAGAAACTTCTTCCTCGGCATCTCCAGCGAGGTGTGCGAGGCGGCGCGCGTGGACGGCGCGAGCAACTTCGGCGTGCTGCGGCGCATCATACTTCCCATGTCCGCCGCGCCGCTGTCGGTGGTGTTCATCACGCAGTTCTCCTGGTGCTGGAACGACCTGCTGTTCGGCCTGACCTTTACCAAATCCCCGGACACGCGGCCGATCATGGCGTCGCTTTCGCTGATGGGCACCAAGCATGTGCCCGCGCTGCTGCTGGCCTGCCTGGTCGCCTCCATTCCCACCATGGTGCTGTTCTTCTTCCTGCATAAGAAGATGGAGCTGGGGCTGGTATATACTGACAAATAAAAGGAGAGAATGCGCTGTATGTTTACTGTCAAGGACATGTTTTCCCCGGTGGAGAGGATCGAGGCGCGCGCAAGAGAGCTGGAGGCGTATCGCTTTGTCGACATGGTCTGCATCGCGCCCCTCGCCGCCATGGAGGGCGCGCTGGGCGTGGATGAGGTCTATCGCGGCATGCCCGAGGTCGTGCAGGGCGGCGAGGTGAACATAGGGGACGAGTTCGTCGGGCGCGACCGCTACCTGTGGGTGCGCAAGACGGTCGACCTGCCGCCGCGCCGGGAGGGCTGCGAGGTCTACGGCGTGTTCGACTTCGGAGAGACCGGCGGCGGGCACAACAGCGGCTTTGAGTCCCTGCTGTATGTGGACGGCAAGCCCTGGCAGGGCGTAGACACCTACCACGGCGACGTAAACTTCGACAGCCTGGCGGGCAGCACGGCCACGCTGACGTTCATGCTCTGGACCGGCCTGGAGGGCGGGGGACCGAAGCGCACCTTCCGCCACCGCATCCGCCGGGCGGAGATCGGCTATCTGCACGCGGATACCGACGAGCTGTACTACCTTTTGAAGGCCATCTTCAAGACGCTCAAGCTGCTGGAGGAGACGGACCCCGACCGCTTTGCGCTCATTCGCGCCGCGGAGCGCGCGCTGGCGATCCTGGACTGGGACCGCGACCGCTTCTATGAAACCGTCGGCCCGGCGCTGGCCGCGCTCAAGGCGGAGATCGAAGCGATGGACAAGCGCCTGCCCGTCACCGTGAACGTGGTCGGCCACACGCATATAGACGTTGCGTGGCTGTGGCGGCTCAAGCACACGCGCGAGAAGGCCATGCGCTCCTTTGCCACGGTCCTTCGGCTCATGGAGGAGTTTGACGAGTACGTCTTTTTGCAGACGCAGCCGCAGCTCTACAAGTACATGCGCAGCGACTGCCCAGAGCTCTACGAAAAGATACGGCAGCGCGTGGCCGAGGGCCGCTGGGAAACCGACGGCGGTATGTGGCTCGAGGCCGACTGCAACATCTCCTCCGGCGAGGCGCTGGTGCGCCAGTTCCTGTACGGCATGCGCTTTTTCCTTCAGGAGTTCGGACGCCGGTGCGAGTACCTGTGGCTCCCCGACGTGTTCGGCTACAGCTGGGCGCTGCCGCAGATACTGCGAGGGGTCGGCATTTCGACGTTCATGACCACGAAGATCAGCTGGAATCAGTTCAACACCATGCCCAACGACCTGTTTACATGGCGCGGCATGGACGGCAGCGAGGTCATGACCTACTTCATCGACACGCCCGAGGTGGGCCGCGAGCCGGACGACCGCTTCTCCACCTACAACGGCATGATCAGCCCCCGCAGCGTCCTGGGGAGCTGGCGCAAGTTCCGCGGCAAGAACCTCTCAAATGAGACTTTGGTCTCTTATGGCTTTGGCGACGGCGGCGGCGGCGTGAACCGCAACATGCTCAAGATGCGCCGGGCGATGGACGCGCTTCCCGGCCTGCCGCGCGTCAAGACCGCGCGCGCGGGGGATTTCTTCCGGCGGATGCACGCCTGCATTGAAAACACCGACCAGTATGTGCCCGTGTGGGATGGCGAGCTGTACCTGGAGTACCATCGGGGAACGTATACCTCCCAGGCGTGGAACAAGAAGATGAACCGCCGGCTGGAGTTCGCGCTCGCGGAGTGCGAATGGCTCAGCGAAATGGCCTCGCTCGCGGGCGGCGAGTACGATCGCGCTGCGCTTTCCGATGCGTGGGAGACGGTCTTGCGCAACCAGTTCCACGACATCATTCCCGGCTCCTCCATCCACGAGGTGTATCAGGACTGCCACGTCGAATACGGCGCCGCCGCGGACGCGCTCAGGCGCGTGGCCGCGGATGCGCTGGGCACGCTGACCTCGCCGGAAGCGGACGCGTATACGCTCTGGCACTTCGGCAGCTTCCCGCGCCGGGACGCGGTGCTGATCGCGCAGACGCGCGAGGGCTCGTTCCAGGACGCTCAGGGCGCGCCCCTGCACTCGCAGCGCACGCCGGAGGGCTACTGGGTGGAGGTTGAACTCCAGCCGCTGAGCGCCACCACGATCCGCTTTGTGCAGGCGCCCGAGGCGCGGGACTGCCCCTTCGAGGTGGACATGGACGCGCGCGTCATCCGCACGCCGCATTACACGGTCGCCTGGAATGAAAACGGCGATTTTGTGCGGCTGTTCGATGCGGACAACAACCGCGAGGTGCTTCCCGCCGGGGCGCGCGCCAACGTGCTCGAGGTGTACGAGGACAAGCCGCTCAACTTCGACAACTGGGACATCGACCTGTTCCACCTGCTCAAGCACGAGGAAGTCTCCCTGCATGGCGCGCCGGAGCTGATCGAGTGCGGCGCGGTGCGCGCGGTGATCCGCTTTGAATACGCCTACCGCAGCTCCTCCTTCCGGCAGGACGTGGTGTTCTACGCCGACAGCCGCAGGATAGACTTCGTGACCGAGGCGGACTGGCACGAGGACCATCGGCTGCTCAAGGCCGCGTTCCCCGTGGACCTGCGCGCGACCAAGGCCACCTACGACATACAGTTCGGCCATGTGGAGCGGCCTACGCACTTTAACACAAGCTGGGACTACGCGCGCTTCGAGGTCGTGGCGCACAAGTGGGCGGACGTGTCCGAGGAGGACTACGGCGTGAGCCTGCTCAACGATTGCAAGTACGGCCACAGCGTTCTGAACAATGTGATGCGCATCACGCTGCTCAAGAGCGGCAAGTATCCGGACACCGAGGCGGACATGGGCAGGCATGCATTTACCTATGCGCTCCTGCCGCACGCGGGCCGCGTCGCCGCGGGCGATACCATCGAGGAATCCGTTAAGCTGAACCTGCCCGTGCGCGTCGCGCCCGGCGCCGCCGCCGCGATGCCATCCGCGTTCACTTGCGCCTCGCGCAGCGTCATGTTCGACGCCGTCAAGAAGGCGGAGGACGACGACGCGCTGATCGTGCGCGTACACGAGTGCCGTGGCGCGCGCGCGGAGGCCGAGCTCGTGCCCGGCTTTGCGATGAAGGCATACGCGCCCTGCAACCTGCTGGAGGAGACCTCCTCCGAGCCCGTGCAGGCCGGCTCCATCCGCACGACGCTGCGCCCCTTTGAGATACAGACATTCAAGGTCTGGGTCGGATAAGTCCCACTGCCACAGCGCAGAAAACCTCCGCGGCACGGCGCGACGCCATGTGCCCGGAGGTTTTGTTTTGCGCCCAGAGCGTCGATAAAGCCCCCAAACGCAAAATCACTTCCGAAGGAAGACAAGCGGAAGTGATTTTTGCTTCCTGCGTCAGCTTCACCTGCAAACTGCGGTCACTTACGTCCGTGTAAGCTCCCTTGTTTGCAGGCTCGCTTCCTTGGCTTGCGGGCTTTCTCAACACTCTGGCAGTCTGTTGACTCTGTCAACATACTGAGGGCCCGCGCCCCGCATTGCGTGCGGGAAGCGGGCCCTGCCGGGGACCAGGGGCGGACTAGTGCTCCTCTTCGTCCTCGTTCATGATGTTCTCGGAGAGCTCGCGCTGCGCCTCGGCGAACTTGCGCGCCTTCTCCTTCTCCCATTCCGTGACCTTCTGGGGCACGGAGGGCTGGTTGACCACGATCTGCGGGAAGGGGATGTTGATGTCGTACTTGTCGCAGATGAGCTTCATCTCGCGGTTGAGGTCGCGCTCCATCTGGGCGCGGTTGCCCTCGGTGCACAGCACTACCACGCGGAGTATGACGCTGTTGTCGGCAAGCGCCACAACGCCCTTGTAGAACGGGCCGTCGATGATGTTGGGCAGGTGCGCGCGTATGTTCGGGAACTCCTTTTCGAGTATGTTCTCCACGCGTTCGAGGGACTCGCTGTACTCGATGCCGATGTCCACGCTGCTGTAGGAGTAGTCGCGCGTCTTGTTGATGACGCCGCTGACGTTGCTGTTGCTGATGACCTTGATGTTCTGGTTGCCGTCCTGTATCTTGGTGGTGCGCACGCCGATCTCCACCACGGTGCCGGTCCAGTCGCCGATGGTGACGATGTCGCCCACCTGGAACTCGCCCTCGAAGATGATGAACAGGCCCGCGAGTATGTCGGATACCAGCGTCTGCGCGCCGAGGCCGACGATCAGGGTCAGTATACCGGCCGAGGCCAGCAGCGTGGCCGTGTCGATGCCCAGCAGCGCCAGGCAGTAGTAGAGCATCACGATCACGGAGATGTACTTGACAAGGCTCTTGAGCAGGCGGCACACGGTCTCGCCCTTCGCGCCGAAGGTGCGCGCCATGGCGGTGAGCGCCTTCTGCACGATCATGGCGATCACGCTGGCCACGCAGATGATCATGATGCTGGCGGTCACGGCGAATATGTTCAGGCCGTGCGCCCACTGGCCGTTGAGCACAAAGAGGAACACGGAGTTGCTGTCGAAGATCTCATCCTTCATAAGCACCGCCAGGCAGATCAGCACGGCGAACACGCCAAGCAGCACGCGCACCACGCTGAACAGCTTCTGCTCCGGCGTCTTTTCCCTCCACGCGATGAAGGAATTGCGCCAGCGGCTGGACACGGCCTCCGTCTTTTTCACCGAGCCGTCGGGCATCACCACGTCCACCATCGCCGCGCCGTACTTCTTCCCGTCCTTCTTGGCCTTGGGCTCCTTCTCGGGCACGTCGCGGTGCAGGCACAGCATCAGTATGACGATCAAAAGCGCGATCAGGCTCGCGCCGCCGGCCACCAGCGTGACGGGCAGGCGCGCGCTGCTCATGGCGACGTCCGGCGTGGCGGCGAAGATGATGTACGCTTCCGTCTCCAGCGTCGAGGCGAAGTACTTCTGGTTGGCGAATGTGATGTAGCCGGTGTAGCCGTCCACGAGCTGCTCTTCCGTCAGGCCGTAATCCGCGGCGGCGCGGCCGATGTAGCGCTGGTTGGGGTGGTAGGCGAGCACGCCGTCCGCCTTGTTCACGGCGAAGATCACGCCGCCGTTGCCCATGCGGATGCCGGAGAGTATGTTGCTGATCTCCAGGTTGTTCTCGGTGGCCTCAAGGCGCGAGGGGATCACCGAGATCTGCACAAAGCCGTCGGGATTGCCCTCCTCGTCGCGCAGCGTCACGCCGATGTACTGGTGGAAATCGCCGGAGACGTCGTCGGGCTGCGCCTCCTGCACCAGACTGTCCACGCCCAGCAGCAGCTTGTTGAACTCGTAGGACTGATCCTCCGGGTCGTCGCTGACGGTAAAGCGCGTGTAGGGCGAGTTGGTGGCGGTCTGCACACCGGACTGGTCGAACACGTTCACCGATTCGAGCGAGAGGATATCGCTCAGATCGGCCAGGCTGTCGCGGTTGGCAAGCTCGGGGGAAGATGCGATGATGAAGGCGGCGATGCGCGCCTTGTTCAGATACAGCGCGTCGTACTCCGCGGCCAGCTCCTCGCGCTCGGCCTCGTAAAGATCGATGTGCTGCTCCACCTCCATCAGCCGCTGCGTGTTGCCCATGGACTGGCGGGAGAGCGAATAGATGGCCTGCATGTAGAAGGAAACGATCAGTATGGCGACGAGGCCGATGAGCGACACCGCGCCGATCTTGCGCGCCACGGTGGTGCTGAAGCGCAGCTTGCGCCCCAGGTGCTTCTTCTCCTCGGTGATGGACTTGTCGCCGATGATGAAGAAGGCGTAGGTGATCACCAGCGTCAGCGCCGCGAACACGGCAAAGAGTATGATCGTCACCGTGGTGGTGCACGAGGCGTAGATCTCCTCCGATTCGATGGCGCAGAGTATGTAGGTATCGTCGATGCGGGTCACGCCGCTGTAAAGCCGCTGCCCGTTGATCGTCAGCCAGCCGAAGCTGTCCTCCTCAAGGCTTGCGACAGAGACGCCCGCGCTGATGGCGTCCTGCCCGATCAGCGTCTCGTCCGGGTGATAGAGGAACGTGTAGTCCTTGGCGGAGATCGCAAAGCTGAAGCCGTTCAGGCCCACGGTGACGTTGTCCAGCGCGCTTGCAAGCGTTGCGGAGGACTCCAGGCGGGCGTAGAGCGTTTCGGCGTTCTTTTCCACCACCGCCATCGTCGCCTCGTCGATGCGCGCGCCGTAGTAGCGGTAGCAGACGTCGCCGTGCTGCACTTCGAACGCCTCGGACATTTCGCCGTCGTCAAACACGGTGCGCAGCTGATTGTAGCGGCTGCGGGTGAAATCCGCCGGGGAGGAGCCCGCCTGCGTCAGTATGCGGCCCTCCGCGTCGAGTATGAGCACATTGTCCACTTCCAGCAGGTCGCGGGCGGCCTACATGTTGGCGCGCGTGTAGCCGGTCAGCACGCCGTTCTGATACATGAAGGCCAGGCTTCCCACCTTGCCGCGGTTCTCCTCGTCAAACGCGGAAGTGATCTCCTCGCCGGAGGCGTCCGCCGCCTGCAAAAGCCCCTCCATCTCGCCGAGCTTTTCGGCGATGCTCTCCCGCTGGTCGCCCAGCGAGAGCTCGACCTGTATATTCGTAAGAAGCACGCCGAGCAGCGCCAGAATCACGAGCTCGACGACGATCATGATCGCTGCCTTTCTCTTCAACCGATTGCTCACAGCCATTTCCTCCCAGCTAGTTCCACTTGCCGATGAGTTCGTCGATGGTGCCGTCGTCGAGCATCGCCTGCACGGCCTCGGCCACCGGCGCGCTCAGCTCGGAATCCTTCACGGTGGCCACGCCGTACTCCTGTGTGGCGACGGATACGTTCAGGAAGGTGCGCTGGTCGTTCATGTAGGTCTGCGCGATGCAGGCGTCCATGCAGGCGGCGTCGATCTCGCCCGTCTCCAGAAGGCCGTCCAGATCGGCGTAACGCTCCACCTTGGTGACGTAGGCGCCCTCATACTGCGTATAGGTGTCGGTGTTCTCGACCACCACATCGGTGATGATGCCCTCGTCGTAGAGCTTCTGCGCCAGCAGCGGCCCGGCGTTGGTGCCGTTGACGATGCCTATGTTCTTCTCCTGCAGGTCCTGGATGCTGTCAAAGAGCGTGGATTTCTCCACCATGATGATCGTCTCGTCCGTGTAATAGGGCGCGGAGAAGTCGAAGTTCTCCTCCCGGCTGTCCGCGATGGAGTAGGTGGCGACGATGAGGTCCACCTCGCCGTTTAAGAGCATGTCCTTGCGCGTATCCGGCATGACGGTGACGTACTCAACATTCTCGTAACCCAGCCGCTGCGCAAGCTCCGCCGCCAGGTCGATCTCCAGACCGTAGTACTTTCCCGTGGTTTCGTTGTAGAAACCGAAGTTGATGATGTCGTCGCGCACGCCGACGCGAAGCGTCTGCGCGGTCTCGGCCACGCCCATCGCGCACAGCAGCGCCAGCGCCAGCAGCATGCACGCGGCCGCCTTACCCTTCCTTGACAGTGCTCTCATCGCTCTGATTCCTTCCTGACGCAAAAACGCCGCGCAAAACAGCATTTTTGGTCACATTCTCCAACCATCGATATAACATCAATTTCTTCATGCTTCAAGAAAGGCTATGGCAATATCACATATCACATTAATTTTCAGGATTTCGACAAAAAACGGCCCCGATTTGCGAATCGGAACCGAAACAGAGGCGGGCGCGGTTCAGCGCGAGCCCGCCCGCGCGTAGACCAGCGCGTACACGGCCCGCGCACCCGCGCGGTCGAGCGCCACGGCGCAGGCGTGCAGCGTGGCGCCGGTGGTGTACACGTCGTCCACGAGCAGTATCACGCGGTCGCGCACGTCCGCCCGGACGGCCACGGAGCCCTCCAGATTGACGACGCGCGCCTCGCGCGAGAGCCGCGCCTGCTGCGGCGTGTTGCGCGTCTTGCGCAGCGCGCGCTCGTGCGGCCAGCCCATGCGGCGCGCAAGGGGGAGCGAAAGCGCCTCGGCCTGGTTGTAGCCGCGCCTGCGCTCGCGGCGCGGATGCATCGGCGCGGGGACCACCAGCGGCGCTTCGGGCAGATGCAGCGACGTGCATGC
>DXVG01000060.1 GCA_019409045.1 Clostridiales bacterium
TTGTGCGCGAGCAGCCTGTGGACGGGCGCTGTGTTTCGCGTGGACGCGGCAAACGTGTACCACCGCGGGCCGTGGTTCGCGCTGCACGGCGTGTTCGCGCTTTCGTACCTCGTGTGGGCGCTCGTCACGGTGTGGCGGCGCCCCGCGGAGCGCATACCGCGCTCCAGGCGCGTGTACATGACGCTGTTCATGCTGCCCCCGGCCGTGGGCGTTGCGGTGCAGTGGTCGATATACGGCATCACGCTTCTGTGGGTGATGTCCGCGGTGAGCGTGCTGTTTGTCTACGTCAACGTGCAGAACCAGCAGATATTCACCGACCCGCTGACGGGGCTTAACAACCGCCGGCGCTTTGTGCAGTACCTGGAACTGCGCGCCGCGCCGCCCGCGGGGCAGCGGCTGTACGCGCTGATGATCGACATGGACCGCTTCAAGCGCATCAACGACACCCGCGGCCACGCCGAGGGCGACCGCGCGCTGGTGCGCATGGCCGGCGCGCTCAAGCGCGTCTGCGCCGCGCACAACGACTTTCTGGCGCGCATCGGCGGCGACGAGTTCGTGCTGGTGTGCCAGCGCGCGGACGAGGACGGCGTGCGCGAGACCGTGCGCGAGCTGCGCGCTTATGTGGAAGAGCTCAACCGCGACCGCGGCGAGCGAAGCCCGCTGGCCTTCAGCGTGGGCTGGGCCGAGTTCGGCCGCGGCGCGCTGACCACCGCGGACGCGGTGCTCGTCGCCGCGGACGCGCACATGTACCGCGTCAAGCGCGCGCACGGCAAGGCCTGCGAGGGCGCGCAGGAGGCGTCCGCCGCGCCCTGACGGCCCGCCCCGGCGACATGCCGCCCGCCCCGCGGCGGGCGCTTTTTTTGCGCGCTGGACAGCCGGCCCGCGCCGTGTTATAATGGGCGCAAAAACCGCGGGGGAGGCTTGTGTATGAAGCGGGCGCTGGTGCTGAGCGGCGGAGGTTCGCGCGGCGCGTACGAGGTGGGCGCGTGGCAGGCGCTGGAGGAAGTGGGCGTGCGCTTCCACATGTGCTTTGGCACCTCCGTGGGCGCGATCAACGCGGCGATGTTCTTGCAGGGCGACAGCGCGCTCGCCGCGCAGCTGTGGGACGAGATCGCCGAGCGCGGCCTTTTGCGCGGCGACGGCGAACAGGCCGCGCAGATCGAGAGCATGTTCTCCCGCAGGCGCGAGGTGCTGCCGTTTCTGCTGGAGCACGCGCGCCAGCTGCGGCTGGACGTGGCCCCGCTGGAGGCGCTGTTGCGCCGGAACATCGACGAGGGCCGCATCCGCGCCTCCGGCATGGACTTCGGGCTGGTGGCCATGCGCTTTCCCTCGCTGGCCACCGCCGCGCGCACGCTCGCGGAGATCGAGCAGGGCCGCCTCGTGGACTGGGTGCTCGCCTCCAGCGCGTGCTTTCCGCTGCTGCCCACGCGCCTGATCGACGGCGAGCGGTATGTGGACGGCGGCTACTGCGACAACCTGCCCATCGACCTGGCGCTGCGCGCCGGTGCGGAGGAGGTGGTGTGCGTGGAGCTGCACGCCGAGCCCACGCACCCCGAGTACGTCAAAATGCCGTTCCTCACAAGCGTCGTGCCCCGGCGCGGCCTCGGCGCGTTTCTGGACTTCGCCCCCGAGCTCGTGCGCAAAAACCGCATGCAGGGCTACTACGACGCCATGAAGCTCTACGGCCGCTTCGACGGCGTGTTCTACACGTTCACGCGCCTGAACGAGCTGCGCGCGGCCACGCTGGGCCGCCGCCTGATGCGCGCGGCGGGCGCGTTCGACGCCGAGGCCGTGCGCCGGGCCTCGCTGCGCGCGGACAAGCTGGTCGCCCCGCTGATGAGCGCGCTGGAGGCGGGCGTGCGTGAGCCGCGGCTGTCGTTCAAGCAGGCGTACCTGCGCGCTCTGGAGCTCGCCGCGGGCATACTCGGCTTTCCCGAGGCCGCCATATACGACGCGGACGCGCTGGCCGCGCACATGCGCGCCGCGCTGGAGGCCGAGCGCGTGGACGCGCCGGAGAGCGCCGCGGACGTGGAGGCGCTCATGCGCCGCGGCGAGCGGCAGGCGCTGGCGGGGCTTCTGGCCGCGCTGAGCGCGCGCGGCGCGCTGGAGGCCGAGTGGATCGCCCCGCTGTGCGCGCAGCCCGCGGCCACGGTCGCCGCGCTGGGCCTGTTTTGCGCGACGGCCGACGGTGCGCCGTGACCCCGCCGCGACGGCGCGCCGGAAAGGGTCGGGTTTGTTCACAAATTCTCCATGACTTTTGTCGTTTATGGATGTATAATGAGATTTAGAGAAAGGAAGGTGCGCGCATGGCGGACAAAAAGCCCCCGAAAAAATCACTGCTGTATAACGCGATCATCGTTCTGATCGTGCTGATGTTTCTCAATGCGTTCATATTCCCGCTGTTCACGCAGCCGCGCGTCACGCAGGTCAGCTACGACAGCTTTCTGGAGATGCTGGACGCGGGCAACGTGCGCGAGGTGGCGCGCGGCGGCGATACCATCATGTTCACCGCCGTGGACGACGCCTCCGGCGAGGAGCATACCCGCATCTACAAGACCGGCGCGTGGCCGGACGACGACCTGACCCAGCGGCTGCTCGAGCACCCGGAGGTCTCGTTTGAATCCTCCATCGTCGAGGAGACCTCGCCGATCACGGAATTCCTGTTCGGCTGGCTGCTTCCCTACGCGCTGATCTTCGGGCTGGGCTACCTGCTGATGCGCAGCCTGCAAAAGCGCATGGGCGGCGGCAACGCCATGAGCTTTGGCAAGGCGGACGCCAAGATCGTCGGCGAGGAAAAGACGGGCGTGACCTTTGCCGACGTGGCGGGCGAGGACGAGGCCAAGGAGGCGCTCTCCGAGATCGTGAACTTCCTGCACGACCCGCAGAAGTACTCCAAGATCGGCGCGCGCCTGCCCAAGGGCGCGCTGCTGGTGGGCCCTCCGGGCACGGGCAAGACGCTGCTGGCCCGCGCGGTGGCGGGCGAGGCGCATGTGCCGTTTTTCTCGATCTCCGGCTCGGAATTTGTGCAGATGTTCGTGGGCATGGGCGCGGCCAAGGTGCGCGACCTGTTCAAGCAGGCGGGCGAGAAGGCGCCGTGCATCGTGTTCATCGACGAGATCGACACCATCGGCAAAAAGCGCGACGGCGGCATGATCGGCGGAAACGACGAGCGCGAGCAGACGCTCAACCAGCTTCTGACGGAGATGGACGGCTTCGACGCGAACAAGGGCGTGGTCATACTGGGCGCGACCAACCGCCCGGACTCGCTGGACCCGGCGCTTCTGCGGCCGGGCCGGTTCGACCGGCGCGTGCCGGTGGAGCTTCCGGACCTGGCGGGGCGCGAGGCGATCTTGCGCGTGCATGCGCGCAATGTGAAACTGGAGCAGCGCATCGACCTGGGCGCGATCGCGCGGGCGACCTCGGGCGCGAGCGGCGCGGAGCTTGCCAACATCATCAACGAGGCTGCGCTGCGCGCGGTGCGCGAGGGCCGCGAGGCGGTCAGCCAGGACGACCTGGAAGAGAGCGTGGAGACGGTGATCGCGGGCTATCAGCGCAAAAGTGCGGTGCTCTCCGAGCACGAAAAGCGCGTGGTGGCCTATCACGAGGTCGGGCACGCGCTGGTGGCGGCGCTTCAGAAGAACGCCTCGCCGGTGACGAAGATCACCATCGTGCCCAGGACCTCCGGCGCGCTGGGCTACACGATGCAGGTCGATCAGGACGAGAAGAAGCTGCTCACGCGGGAGGAGCTGCTTGCCAAGATCGCGGTGCTCACCGGCGGGCGCGCGGCGGAGGAAGTGGTGTTCGGCTCGGTCACCACCGGCGCGTCGAACGACATCGAGCAGGCGACGAAGCTGGCCCGGGCGATGATCACGCGCTACGGCATGTCGGACGAGTTCGGCATGGTGGCGATGGAGACGATGAGCAATCAGTACCTGGGCGGAGATACGGCGCTGGCCTGCTCGCAGAGCACCGCGGCGCAGATCGATCAGCAGGTTGTGCGCGTGGTGCGCGAGCAGCACGACAAGGCGGTGGAGCTGCTGCGCGGCAATATGCCGATGCTCAACCGCATCGCCGAATATCTCTACCGCGAGGAGACGATCACGGGCGAGGAGTTCATGAACCTTGTCAAGACCACGCAGCTTCCCGAGGCCACCTAAGCCCCCGACAGATACAGACAGGCGCGCCCACCCGCGACAGGGGGCGCGCTTTTGCATTTCTTATATCGGAGGCGGCGGCCGGGCCGCGCGTCAGTCCTCCGCCCCGGGGGCGGCGGTGCCGTGGCCGTCGCTTCCCAGCGTGAGGTAGGCGATGAAGTCCTCGGGAAGGCCGGTCTCCGCGGCCATGGTGGCGATGACGTCCTCAGTCATGCCTTCGCGGATGATCTCCATCTGCGCCTCGGCGTCGGGCTCGCTTTCCGGCTCCAGAAACAGCTGAAGCACGCGCCGCGCCGCGCCCGCCGAGCCGCCCGCGTCCGGCGCAATGCGCATGTCCGCCCGCAGGCAGTTGCCCACGGCGAGGTAGTACAGCGCGCGCACGTCGGTCTCCTGCTCGCCAAACTCGTCGCAGAAGTGCGCAAAGTCCGCGTCGGTCACCTCGCACAGCGCGCTCAGCGCCGCGGCCATCACGCGCGTGGTGAGGCTGTCCTCCTCCTCGGCGGCGGAGAAGCTGCCCATCATCACCATCTGCAACACCTCGCAGCCCGCGCGGCCCTCGCAGCAGACGACCGGCCGGTCGGCCCACGCGTCCCAGTACTCGGCCCGCGCGCCGCCCGCCGCGCACAAAAGCAGCGCCAGCGCCAATGCCGCCAATCGCCTGATCGCGTTCATATCGTCTCCTTTCCCGCGCCGAAGCGCACGATGAAGCGGCTCCCCCTGCCGTATTCGGACTCGGCCAGCGCCTGCGCGCCGTACCGCTCCGCGAGCGCGCGCACGATCGACAGCCCCAGCCCCGTGCCGCCCGGGGCCATGCCCCGCGCCTCGTCCACGCGGTAGAACTGCTCAAACAGCCGCGGGAGGTGCCGCGCCTCCACGCCGATGCCGTCGTCCTCCACGCAGATCTCCCCGGCCGACAGGCGTATGTACACATGCCCGCCGGGCCGCCCGTAGCGCACGGCGTTGCCGACGAGGTTGTAGAGTATCTCCCAGAAGTCCTTTTCCACGCCCTCCAGCGTGAGCGCGCCCTCCACGCGGATCTCGATGCCCTTCTGCGCGGCCTGCGGGCCGAGCGAGCGCGCGATCTCGCGGGCGACGGCGGCCACGTCCACGCTTTGCGTCTGCGCCTCGAGGCCCGCCTCGGCGCGGCTGAGGTGCAGTATGTCCTCGATCACCTCCAGCATGCGGCGGCACTCGCTGCGGATCATCTGCACGCACAGCGCGCGCTCCTCGCTCGTGTCCGCCATGCCCTCCTCGAGCATCTCGGCAAAGCCCATGACCGAGGTGAGCGGCGTGCGCAGCTCGTGCGAGGCGTTTGCCACGAAATCGTCGCGCAGGCGCAGCGTGCGCGAGACCTCGGCAAGGTCGTTGTTCAGCCGCCCCGCAAGGTAGGCGATGTTGTCCATCGCGGGCTGCAGCTCGGGAAACACCGCCTGCGCATGGGTCAGGTTGCCCTCCAGAAGGTTGCGCACGTCGTCCATCTGGCGCACCAGATCGCCCGCGAAGCGCGAAAGCGCGCGCCTTTGCATGAGGTTCAGGGCGAAAAACAGCGCCAGGAGCCCCGCGCCGTAGAGCGCCAGGAGCCCCACCACCTCCGAGAGAGGATAGCTCAGCCGCAGTATCAGCACCGGCGATATGCGCATGGCCGCGTAGATGGTGATCATCGTCTGCGTGTCGGAGAAGCGCACGCTCTCGCCGATGCCGCCCGCCTGCGCCTGCACGACCTCCGGCCGGTCGGCGTGGTTGAGCATGCGCAGGGGGTCCTCCTCGCTGTCGGCCAGCACCAGCCCCTGATCCATCAGGAAGGTGACGCGAAGCGGCGGGGACACCGAGGCGATGCTCTCGGCCATGCTCTGCAAGTCCTCCGTCGATTCCAGCGTCCAGGCCGAGGCCGCGTGGAGGATGGAGCGCAGGTTTTCGCGCGTGTCGTCCACCTTGACCTTGATCAGCATGACCACGGTGAGCGTGGCCAGCACCACCGTGATGCAGATGCCCGCCCAGTACACGCGGCGCAGCCTGCGCTTCACCGCTCGCCCTCCCCGGCGATGAGCCTGTAGCCCGTGCCGCGCACGGTCTGTATAAAGCGGGGCTCGGCGGCGCCGTCGCCCAGCTTGAGCCGCAGCGTCTTGACGTGCGCGTCCACGGTGCGCGAGGGATCCTCCTGCGTGGCGTAGCCCCACACCTCGCGCAGGAGCTCGCCGCGCGGCACCGTGGTGCCCGCGCGCCGCGCCATGTACAACAGCAGGTCGAACTCGCGCGCCGTCAGCTCCACGCGCCGTCCGTCCACGAATGCCTCGCGGCTGCGCAGCGCCAGCGAGAGGCCGCCCACCTCCAGCCGCTCGCCCTCCTGCGGCAGGCGGCGCAGCGCCGCGTGTATGCGCGCCTGCAGCTCGCGCACGCCGAACGGCTTGGTCACATAGTCCTCCGCGCCCAGCTCCAACCCGCGCACCTTGTCGCGCTCCGCGCCGCGCGCGGATATGATGATCACCGGTATCTCCCGCGTGCGCTGCCGCTGCTTCCACTCCGAGAGCAGCGTGAACCCGTCCTTCTCCCGGAGCATCAGGTCCAAAAGCAGCAGCTCGGGCACGTCCTTCTGGAGCGCCCGTTCCATCTCCGCGCCGTCGATCATCCGCCGCGCCTGATGTCCCGCCTTTTTGACCGTCATTTCGATCAGAAGCCCGATCTGCGGATCGTCCTCCACGATCCATATGCTCGCCATCGCCCTTTTCCCCCTCTACGCGCCCAGGCCCTCCACAAACGTGTCCATGCGCATGAGCGTCGTATGTATAAAGTCCTCTATGTCGCGTATGTTCATGGCGTTGCCCTCGCCCATGCCGCACTGCGGCCAGCGCAGGCTGTCGCGCGCGAGCGCGCCCTGTATCTGCGCGTGCATCTCCCGCGCCCTGTCCACGATCGCGTCCCCGTCGGCCACACCCGCGCGAAGCTGCGCCCAGCGCGCACGCACGGCGGCGCAGACCGCCTCGTCCCCGCTGCCGAGCAGCGCCTCGAACGCGCCGTCCATCACCAGCGAGCCGACCAGATAGCCGGTGAAGTTGGTCTGCTCGTCCTCCCCGCGCCACACGTCGCCGAATGTGTGGTTCACATCCCACGGGATCTTGTAGGCGGTGTAGCGCCCGCCCGCGTAGACGCAGTTGAGGTACTGGTTCTTAAAGTGGTTGTCGTGCGCCTGCGTGAGCATCGCCCACAGGCCGTAGTCCACAACGTTCTGGCCGCTGAGCGCGGATACGCCCGGGCCCTCGCCGCCCTCGAGGAACGCGATGTAGTCCGCCGCCGGGGCCCAGAGGTTTTGCGCGCCGGATGTGTCGCCGTTTTGCAGCTCAAAGGCGCGGAAGCGGCCCGTCTCCTTGCACGCGAGCAGTTCCTCGACCGTGGGCCGGTCGTTGGCGACCACCTTGTAGAGAAGGTCCGCGCGCTTGTCGCCGTCCACCTGCTTGTTGTCCACGCGCTCCTGCAGGCTGTACAGCCCCCAGTAGCGGCCGTTTAAGAGCACCTCCACATGCTCCACGCGCGAGCTCGCGGCGCTCTCGCCGACGGAGTTGAAGTCCTCCCACAGCTCGTAGGCCAGCTTTTCGCGTATCTTCGACGTGTCCGCGTACATGGGGTTGAGTATCCAGTCGTCGTCCGTGCGCAGGCCGGCGATGGACAGGTGAAACTTGTCGCCCCGCTCGTCCTCCAGGTGCAAACGAAAGCTCTTTTTCGGCATGCGCCGGCTGGTGTTGCCGCGCAGGCGGATCCGCATGCGCGTCCGTTCGAGCGCGATCCGGCCGTCGCGCGCGGTGTAGACCAGCAGCTCGCCCCCCTCGTCCTCGTCGCCCGGCTCGCCGCCCGCGTCCGTGTTCAGGCACAGGACGACCTGCGGGGTGAAGATCACGCGCGCGTGCGCGCAGCGGTCGCCGGACACGCCGTAGAGGTCGAAGGCCGTCCCCTCCGCAAGCGCCTGCGCCTTGTCCACAGGCGCGTCCATGCACAGGTAGTACGAATAGCCCTCGACGCGGCGCAGCTCCACCGCGCCGTCGAAGGCGCCGGTCTGCGCGCTCTGGGGGATGAGGTAGGCGCCCGCGTCCGCGTCGTAGGGCAGCGGCTCGCCCGCCAGCGTCAGCTCGATCGCCTCCTGCGGCTCGGGGAAGCGCGCGGCCTGCGCGGAGGTGACGACCACAAGGTCGTCCAGACCGCGGATCATCCGCTTGCCGCCCTCCGCCTCCGGCGCGCCGGGCACGGCCAGGCAGGCGACCAGCCCGAGCGTCAGGGCCATAAGCAGCGCGGCCGCGAGCTTCCCCATGTGCCTCATCCTTCCGTCAGCCCGGACGGGAGAGGCTCTCCCCCTCCCGTCCGGCGCGTCGCGTGGGGCCGTCAGTCGTCGTCATCGTCGTCGTCATCGTCATCGTCGTCGTCATCATCGTCGTCGGTGTCGTCGTAGTCCGGCTGCGGCTGGGG
>DXVG01000061.1 GCA_019409045.1 Clostridiales bacterium
CCGTCGTCATGGGCAGCGACAGCGATCTGGGCGTGATGCGCGCCTGCGCGGACACGCTCAGGACTCTGGACATCCCCTTTTGCGTGCGCGTGCTCTCGGCGCACCGCACGCCCGAGGCCGCGCGCGACTTCACCGCGACCGCGCGGGAGAACGGGTTCGGCGTCATCATCGCCGCCGCGGGCAAGGCCGCGCACCTGGCCGGGGCCATGGCCGCAAACACCACGCTTCCGGTGATCGGCGTGCCGATCAAGTCCTCGACGCTGGACGGTCTGGACGCGCTGTTGTCCACCGTGCAGATGCCGCCGGGAATGCCGGTGGCCACCGTGGCCATCGACGGGGCGAAGAACGCCGCGCTGCTGGCCGCGCAGATACTCGCCGTGGAGGACGCGCAGCTTGCAGAGCGCCTGCAGGCAGACCGGGACGCTACAAAGGCAAAGATCATGGACAAGGACGCGCTCATCTGCGCGGAATTTAGCCAGCAATAACGGGAGGGCACCATGGAAAAGACGAATCTTTTGTACGAGGGCAAGGCCAAGAAGGTGTATGAGACGAGCGATCCCGCCGTGCTGATCGTGGATTACAAGGACGACGCCACCGCCTTCAACGGCCTGAAGAAGGGCACCATCGCCGGCAAGGGCGAGATCAACAACCGCGTGACCAACCACCTGATGAAGCTGTTGGAGAAAAACGGCGTGCCCACGCACTTTGTCGAGGAGCTCTCCCCGCGCGAGACGGCGGTCAAGCGCGTGAGCATCGTGCCGCTGGAGGTCATCGTGCGCAACATCGCCGCGGGGTCTCTAGCCAAGCGGCTGGGCCTTGCCGAGGGCACGAAGATGAAAAGGACCGTGCTCGAGTTCTGCTACAAGGACGACGAGCTGGGCGACCCGATGGTCAACGAGTACCACATACTCGCCATGGAGTACGCCTCCGAGGAGGAAGTGCGCCTCATCAGCCAGTACGCACTGAAGGTCAACGAAGTGCTGTCGGCCTATCTCAAGGACTTGGGGATCGAGCTGATCGACTTCAAGCTCGAGTTCGGCCGTCTGGCGGACGGCAGCATCGTGCTGGCGGACGAGATCTCCCCGGACACCTGCCGCTTCTGGGACAGCGCCACCGGCGAAAAGCTGGACAAGGACCGCTTCCGCCGCGACCTGGGCAACGTCGAGGACGCCTACCACGAGATACTGCGCCGCCTGATGGGCGAATAAAAGAAGGGAAATATATGTATAACGAACTGCACGAGGAATGCGGCGTGTTCGGCATCTACAGCCGCGACGATCTGGATGTCGCCTCGCTGTGCTATTACGGCCTGTACGCCTTGCAGCACCGCGGCCAGGAGAGCTGCGGCATCGCCGTCAACGACGACGGCGTGATCCACTGCCACAAGGGCGCGGGGCTGGTCAACGAGATCTTCTCCCCGGAAGTGTTGCACTCCATAGGCAAGGGCCAGATCGCCGTGGCGCATGTGCGCTACGGCACGATGGGCACCGACCCGCGGCTCAACGCGCAGCCGCTGGTGGTCAACCACGTCAAGGGCCGCATGGCGCTGGCGCACAACGGCGCGCTGACCAACGCGCACGAGCTGCGCGAGAAGTTCGAGCTGGAGGGCTCGATCTTTCACACGACCTCGGACACGGAGGTCATCACCTACGCCATCACGCACGCGCGCATCGCCTCCGGCTCCATCGAGGAGGCCGTGCGCAAGGCGATGTACGACCTCAAGGGCGCGTACTCGCTGGTGATCATGTCGCCCAGCAAGCTCATCGCCGCGCGCGACCCGCACGGCTTCCGGCCCCTGTGCATCGGCCGGCTCGGCCAGAGCACAGTGTTCGCCTCGGAGAGCTGCGCGCTGGACGCCATCGGCGCGCAGATGGTGCGCGATCTGGAGCCGGGCGAGATCGTGATCGTGGACAAAAACGGCATGCGCTCCGACCGGACGCATGTGGGCACAGCGGAAAAGAGCACCTGCGTGTTTGAATACATCTACTTCGCGCGGCCGGATTCGGTGGTGGACGGCTCGAGCGTACACATCGCGCGTGTGCGCGCCGGGTCGTTCCTGGCGCTGGAGCACCCGGTGCAGGCCGACGTGGTCATCGGCGTGCCCGACAGCGGCCTGGACGCGGCGCTGGGCTACGCGCGCCAGAGCGGCATTCCCTACGGCATCGGCTTTATCAAGAGCAAGTACATCGCCCGCACGTTCATACAGCCCACGCAGTCCGAGCGCGAGAACCTCGTGCGCATCAAATTGAATCCCGTCTCCGCCACGGTGAAGGGCAAGCGCGTGGTGCTGGTGGACGATTCCATCGTGCGCGGCACCACCTGCGCGCGCATCGTGCGGCTTCTGCGCGAGGCGGGCGCGACCGAGGTGCACATGCGCTCCTCGGCCCCGCCGTTTACGAACCCCTGCTACTTCGGAACCGACATCGACAGCCGCGACAAGTTGATCGCCTGCAAGCACACCACGGAGGAGATCTGCCAGATCATCGGCGCGGATTCGGTGGGCTATTTGAGCTGCGAGAGCGCCAAAAAGCTGGCCGACAACTCCCACGGCTTCTGCACCGCCTGCTTTGACGGTCAGTACCCCGTGGAGCCGCCGGTGGGATGCAGGAAGAACAAATACGAGCGAAAAATCTCGGAGGCGGAAGCATGAAAAGCGCCAGTGAGAGCTACAGGCAGGCCGGCGTGGACATCACTGCGGGCTACCGCGCGGTGGAGCTGATGAAAAAGCACGTCGCGCGCACGGCCATTCCCGGCGTGGTCTCGGACATCGGGGGCTTCGGCGGGCTGTTTGAGATGGATCTGACGGGCATTTCCCGCCCGGTGCTGGTTTCCGGCACCGACGGCGTGGGCACGAAGCTGAAGATCGCCTTTCTGATGGACAGGCACGACACCGTGGGCATCGACTGCGTGGCCATGTGCGTAAACGACGTGGTGTGCTGCGGCGCAAGGCCGCTTCTGTTCCTCGACTACATCGCCTGCGGCAAGAACGTGCCCGAGCGCATCGCCGACATCGTAAAGGGCGTGGCCGAGGGCTGCGTGCAGGCGGGCTGCGCGCTGGTGGGCGGCGAGACCGCCGAGATGCCGGGCTTCTACCCGGAGGACGAGTACGACCTGGCGGGCTTCAGCGTGGGCGTGGTCGACAGGGAAAAGATACTCGACCGCGAGCGCGTGCAGGCGGGCGACGTGCTGGTCGCGCTGCCCTCTTCGGGGCTGCACTCCAACGGCTTTTCGCTGGTGCGGCGCGTGTTCGACGTGGAAAGGCGTGATTTGAACGCCCACAGCGACGAGCTGGGCATGCGCGTCGGCGAGGCGCTGCTTTTGCCCACGCGCATCTATGTAAAGCCCATCCTCGCGCTGATGGAGAAGGTGGACGTGCGCTCTGTGTGCCACATCACCGGCGGCGGCTTCTACGAGAACATACCGCGCGCGCTGCCCGCGGGCGTGAGCGCGCGCATCGAGAAGAAAAACGTCAAGACCCCGCCCGTATTTTCCATGCTGGCGCGGCTGGGCGACGTTCCCGAGCGCGACATGTTTAACACCTTCAATATGGGCGTTGGCATGTGCGCGATCGTTGCGCAGGCACAGGCCGACGAGGCCGTGCGCGCGCTGCGCGCGGCGGGCGAGGACGCATACATCCTCGGCGAGGTCGTCTCCGGCGGCGAGGGAGTGGAGCTTGTATGAGCGTTAAGACGGCGGTGCTCGTCTCCGGCGGCGGCACGAATTTGCAGGCGCTGATCGACGCGGCGCAGGCGGGGAAGCTCCCCCATGTGGATCTGTGCCTCGTGCTCTCCAACCATGCGGACGCCTACGCGCTGACGCGGGCGGAGAAGGCGGGCATCCCCTCGGCCGTGTGCGAGCGGGCAAGGGGCGAGGCGCGCGAGGCCTTTGAGGCGCGCATGCTGGAGGTTTTGCGCGCGCACGGCGTGGAGATGCTGGTGTTGGCCGGGTTCATGGCGATACTTTCCAGGGAATTCGTGCAAAACTATCCCGACAGGATACTCAACGTCCACCCGTCGCTGATCCCATCGTTTTGCGGCAAGGGCTTTTACGGGCTGCATGTACACGAGGCGGCGCTTGCCTACGGCGTGAAGGTGACGGGCGCGACGGTGCATCTGGTCAACGAAATCCCCGACGGCGGCCGAATCCTTCTGCAAAAGGCGGTGGAGGTCGAGCCGGGCGACACGCCCGAAACGCTCCAGCGCCGCGTGATGGAGCAGGCGGAGTGGCTGCTTCTGCCCCGCGCGGCGGAGATGGTGGCCAGGGAATTGGAGGAGAAAAAATGCAGGCAATGACCATCGCGCAGGCCGTGGGCGCGACTTCCTACCCCGGGCGCGGCATACTCGCGGGCAAGACCCCGGACGGCGCGCGGCTGTTTCTGGCCTACTTCATCATGGGCCGCAGCGTCAACAGCCGCAACCGCGTGTTCGTCGAGGACGGCGAGGGGCTGCGCACGCGCGCATTCGACCCCTCGAAGCTGTCCGACCCCTCGCTGATCATCTACGCGCCCGTGCGCGTGCTGGGAAGGCGCGTGATCGTCACCAACGGCGACCAGACCGACACCGTATATGAGGCGCTCCAAAATGGCGGCACGTTCGTCTCGGCGCTCAAAACGCGCACGTTTGAGCCGGACGCGCCCAACTTCACCCCCCGCATCAGCGCCATGGCAACGCTGGAAAACGGCGATTTTTCGCTGGAGATGAGCGTTTTGAAGGCCGCGGACGCCGAGGGCAGGGCCGCGCTGCGCTGCTTTTACGCCTACGAGGGCGTGGAGGCGGGGCTTGCGCACTTCATCCACACCTACAAGGGCGACGGCGACCCGCTGCCCTCCTTCGAGGGCGAGCCGGAGCGCGTAAAGCTGCCCGAGGGCTGCGTCAACTGCCTGACCGAGGCGGTGTGGAACGCCCTGGACAGGGAAAACCGCGTGTCTTTGTGGACGCGCACCATCGACCTGCGCAGCGGCGAGGTCTGCACGCGCATCGTCAACGCCAATTCATAGCATACGACTTCCATTCCCGCGGCGTGCATCGCGGGAATGTGGTTTGAAAGGGAGAGAGGCATGGCACGGGAGATCGAACTCAAGTACGGCGTGAACCCCAACCAGAAGCCCGCGCGCATCTTCATGGAGGCGGGCGAGCTGCCCCTGAAGGTGCTCGGCGGCAAGCCGGGGTACATCAACTTTCTGGACGCGTTCAACGGCTGGCAGCTGGTGAGCGAACTCAGGCGCGCCACCGGCATGAGCGCCGCGGCCTCGTTTAAGCATGTGAGCCCCGCGGGCGCGGCGGTGGGCGAGTCGTTGGACGATACGCTGCGAAGGATGTACTTTATCGACCCCGCGGCGGAGCTCTCCCCCCTCGCCTGCGCCTACGCGCGCGCGCGCGGTGCGGACAGGCTCTCCTCCTTTGGCGATTTTATCGCGCTGAGCGACGTGTGCGACGCATCCACCGCGCGGCTGATCGCCCCGGAGGTGTCCGACGGCGTGATCGCGCCCGGCTACGAGCCGGAGGCGCTGGAGATGCTCTCCCGCAAGCGCAAGGGCAACTACAACATCATACAGATAGACCCCGATTACGAGCCCGCGGCGCTGGAGCGCAAGATGTGCTTCGGCGTGACGTTCGAGCAGGGGCGCAACGCGCTGGAGATCGGCGACGCGCTGCTTGAGAACATCGTGACCAAAAACCGCGCGCTTCCCGAGGCGGCGCGGCGCGACCTTCTGATCGCGCTGATCGCGCTGAAGTACACGCAGTCCAACTCCGTGTGCTACGTCTCCGGCGGGCAGACCATCGGCGTGGGCGCGGGGCAGCAATCGCGCATACACTGCACGCGGCTGGCCGGGAACAAGGCCGACCTGTGGCAGCTTCGGCGTCATCCCAGGGTGCTTTCGTTGCAGTTCAACCCCGCGCTGTCCCGCTCCGAGCGCGACAACGCCATCGACCTGTACCTCTCCAGCGAGGAGTGCGGCGACGTGCTGGGGGACGATGTGTGGCAGAACTTCTTCACCGTGCGGCCGGAGGCGCTGACGGCGGAGGAAAAGAGGGACTATCTTGCGGGCGTGACCGGCGTGGCGCTGGGCAGCGACGCCTTCTTCCCCTTCGGCGACAACATAGAGCGCGCGCGCCGCAGCGGCGTATCCTATGTGGCGCAGCCGGGCGGCTCCATACGCGACGACAACGTCATCGCCGCCTGCGACAAGTACGACATGGTCATGGCGTTTACCGGCATACGCCTGTTCCATCACTAGGAGGGAAGCGCATGAAGCTGATGGTGGTCGGCGGCGGAGGGCGCGAGCACGCGCTGATCCGCATGCTGAAGAAAAATCCCCAGGTGGAAATGATCTACGCGCTGCCCGGCAACGGTGGCATCGCCGGGGACGCGCAGTGCGTGGACATACGGGCCACGGACATAGACGGCATCGCGCGCTTCGCCGTGGAGAACAAAATCGACTTTGCCGTGGTCGCGCCCGACGACCCGCTGGCCATGGGCTGTGTGGACCGGCTGCACGAAAAGGGCATCCCCTGCTTCGGCCCGGAGGCGAAGGCCGCGCAGATCGAGGCGAGCAAGGTCTTTTCCAAGCGCCTGATGCACAAATACGGCATCCCCACGGCCAGGTGCGAGGTATTTGACGACGCGCAGACGGCGCTTGCATATGTGCGCAGCGCGCCCGCGCCGCTGGTGGTGAAGGCCGACGGGCTGGCGCTTGGCAAGGGCGTGATCATCTGCAACAGCACGCAGGAGGCCGAGGAGGCAATCCGACACACCATGTGCGACCACGCCTTTGGTAAGAGCGGCGACCGCGTGGTGATCGAGGAGTTTTTGGAGGGGCCGGAGGTATCCGTGCTCGCCTTTACCGACGGAAAGACCGTGGCGCCGATGGTCTCCTCCATGGACCACAAGCGCGCCCATGACGGAGACACGGGGCTCAACACCGGCGGCATGGGCACCATCGCGCCCAACCCCTTCTACACGCCGGACGTGGCCGCGCGCTGCATGGAGGAGATCTTCCTGCCGACGATGCGCGCGATGAACGCCGAAGGCCGCACGTTCAAGGGCTGCCTCTACTTCGGGCTGATGCTGACCAAGGACGGCCCGAAGGTGATCGAGTACAACTGCCGCTTCGGCGACCCGGAGACGCAGGTGGTGCTGCCGCTGCTTGAGAGCGACCTTCTGACCATCATGCAGGCGGTGGAGGAGGAGCGGCTTTCCGAGGTGGAGGTTCGCTTCAGAGACGGCGCGGCCTGCTGCGTCATACTCGCCTCGGGCGGCTATCCCGAGGCCTACGAGAAGGGCAAGCCCATCGACCTGGGCGGCGCGGACGCGCTCAAGGACACCTGGGTGTTCCACAGCGGCACGGCGCTGCGGGACGGCGGATATGTGACCGCGGGCGGGCGCGTGCTGGGCGTGACCGCCACGGCGGACGCACTGCCCGAGGCCGTGCGCCGCGCCTACGAGGCGGCGCGCAGGGTGCACTTTGACGGCATGTTCATGCGCTCGGACATTGGAAGGCGCGCGCTGGAAGTGGAGGGATACCATGGTTGACCGCCTGTTCGTGGAGAAAAAGCCCGGCTTTGACAACGAAGCCCGCGCGCTTCTCAAGGACGCGCGCTCGTTTCTGGGGCTGACCAGGCTCACGGGCCTGCGCCTGTTCAACCGCTACGACGTGGAGGGGCTGGACGCGGCGCTGTTCGCCCGCGCGCGCGCGACGGTGTTTTCCGAGCCGCAGTTGGACGATGTGTACGACGAGCTGCCCGAGGGCGAGGGCGTCGTGTTCGCCTCCGAATACCTGCCCGGGCAGTTCGACCAGCGCGCGGATTCGGCCGCGCAGTGCATACAGCTCATGGCGCAGTGCGAGCGCCCCGCGGTGCGCACGGCGCTTGTGTACATGCTCGAGGGCGCGCTGACGCAGCGGGACGTGGAGGTATTCAAGCGGCATGTGATCAACCCCGTGGAGCGGCGCGAGGCCTCGCTGGAGAAGCCGGAAACGCTGCGCACGCAGTACGCGCTTCCCGAGACCGTGCCCGTGGCCGAGGGCTTTACGCGCATGGACGAGGCGGAGCTGTCCGCATTCCGACGCAAGTACGCGCTGGCCATGGACGACGCGGACCTCGCCTTCTGTCAGGCGTACTTCCGTCAGGAGCGGCGCGACCCGACGATGACGGAGATCCGCATGATCGACACCTACTGGTCGGACCACTGCCGTCACACCACGTTTTTGACCGAGCTTACCGACGTGCGCTTTGACGACGCGCGCGTGGAGAGGGCCTACGGCCACTACCTGGAGATCCGCGCGACGCTCGGCCGCACGGCAAAGCCCGTGACGCTGATGGACATGGCCACCGTGGGCGCGCGCTACCTAAAGAGCACCGGCGCGCTCGACGACCTTGACGAGTCCGACGAGATCAACGCCTGCACGGTGAAGCTGGACGTGGAGACCGACAGGGGCGTGGAGAAGTGGCTGTTGCTGTTTAAGAACGAGACGCACAACCACCCCACCGAGATCGAACCCTTCGGCGGCGCGGCCACCTGCATCGGCG
>DXVG01000062.1 GCA_019409045.1 Clostridiales bacterium
CCTACATTATATATGAATTCTTGTCAAAACGCAATCAATTTTAACAAATTCATCGGGCGTATTTCCCGATTTTCGCAGATGAGCGCCCCGCCGCGCGGTTTTGCGGCTGGGCGCAGGGATTCAGGCGCGTTTGGCGTTCGCGCGGCGCGCGCAGGCGACGCCTATGCCCACTACGCACGCGGCGGTCAGCGCCTCGCTGAGCGAATGGCACAGCCAGAGCGCCTCACGGCCAAACAGCGCGGGCAGCGTCATCACCAGCGCCGGAGGCCATATCACGCTGCGCGACAGCGACGCGGTCAGCGCCCTGGAGGTGCGCTGTGTGGACTGCCAATAGGAGATCATCAGTATGTTGTAGCCCGCCAGGAAGAAGCCGCAGAAGTAGGGGATGCTCTTATCGTGCATAAAGTCGACCAGCTCCGCGTCCGCGGGGGCGAAGATGGAGAAAAACTGCCGGGAGAACAGCGCAATGAGCCCATAGCACAATATGCCCACGCCGAGAAACACCTTTGCGGCAAAGCGGCGCATGGCGCGGTTTCTCTCTCGCTCGCCGGTGCCGGTGAAGTAGCTGAACACGGGCTGCAAGCCCTCGGCCATGCCCAAAAAGACGGTGAGCAGTATCAGCATCAGATACCCGATGACCAGATATGCGGCGAGCCCGATCTCGCCGTAGCCATACCTTGTGATGGCGAAGTTGTACACAAAGGTGACGATGCCGATGGTAAATTCCATGATGAAGGCGGGAAAGCCCAGCAGGAAGATGCGCCGGACGAGGCGCAGGCTCGGCTGCGGCCTTGCAAAGCGCAGGTTGCCGCGCCCCCGCAGAAAGTGCGGCAGCAAGATCAGCACGCTGAAGATCGGCCCCAGCGCCGTTGCGAGCGCCGCGCCCGCGATGCCCATGTCCAGCGGGTACATAAACACATAATCCAGCACGATGTTGGAAACGGAGCCGAACGCGAGCGCAAACATGGCGAGCTTTGGCCGGCCGTCGTTTCTGGCGAGCCCGCCCAGCAGAAAGCTCAGGAGCAGAAACGGCGAGAAGGTGACGATGTACCACAGGTACTGCGTCGCCTGCGCGTGTATGGCGGGCGTGGAGCCCAGCGCCTCGGCCAGCGGGTCGAGAAGCGCGTTGCCCAGCGCGGCGACGAGCAGGCCCAGCGTCACGCAGCAGACCACGGCGACGTTGAACGTGCGCACCGCCGTGTCCTTTTGCGCGCGGCCGATGCAGTTGGAGATGATGATGCCCGCGCCGGAGGCCACGGCCATGGCAAGCGCGATGAGTATCTCGATGAACGGGACCGACACCGCGGCGGCGGCCATGGCCTCCCGGCCGAGGCGGTTTCCGATGAATATGCCGTCTACGATGAGATAGATGGAGTTAAACAGCAGCCCGATCATCTGCGGGATGGCGTACTTTGCAAAGAGCGTTCCGGTTTTGCCTTCATACATGGCGGCAGACCTCCTCAAAAATAGACGTAGTCGATGGGGACGATGCGCGCGCCCGGCGGCGCGGCATTTGCGTTGCGATGATCGCGCATGGTCTGAGTCACGGGAACACCTCCTTTTGCAAAAAAATAAACGCCTTGTCCTCCATTCCTTCTATGGCCTGACGGAATGGGGATAAGACGTTGACCCGGCGGTCATTCCACGGTATTATAATCGATGCGCCCGAAAAAGTCAAGCGGCGGCGCGGTTTTTCAGGGGGCGGCCGGCTTTGGGCGCGCCTGTGTGTTCAAATCATCACCTCGAACGCGTAATAGTCCACGCCCTCCCAGTCCGTCTCGCCCACCACGCGGTGGCCGAGGGCGACGTACGTCCGGTAGGCGGCGGGGTTGTCCTTGGCGCACAGGTAGCGCATGGACTGCACGCCCAGCTCGCGCAGCTTTTCAATGGCGCCGAGGAAGTACTCCCGCGCGCGCCCCCTGCCCTGCACGTCGGGCGAGAGGCAGAAGCGGCACGCTTCCACGACGCGCTCGGCGCTCGTCCACGCGATGCCGCGCCCGTCCAGATCGTAGGGGTGCATCAGCGTAATGGCGGCGACGATGCGGCCGTCCTCGCGCCAGATATAGAGGAAATCGCCCGCGAGGTCCGCGCGGATGGTCTCCTCGGAGGGGTAGTTCTCGTCCCAGTGCGAGTTCCCCGTGGCCTTGGCCGCGGCGGTCGCCGCGCGGTACAGGGCGAGGACCTCCTGCGCGTCCGCGCCCGTTGCAAGTTCCGGTATGTTCATGCTCCGTTCTTCCTTCTTCCTTTGTATCTTCGCCTACTCCACCGCCACCAGCCGCAGCGATTCCACGCCCTGCACCTGCTCCAGCGAGGTCAGCAGCGCCTCGAGCGTGTCGCTCATCTCGGAGATGTCCATGGAGATGGTCACGCTCGCGCGGTCGTGTATGGGCAGGCTCTGTGTGATGGCCAGTATGTTCGCCCCGAAGCCCGACAGCCGGTTGAGCACCTTGGAGAGCACGCCGCTCTCGTGATCGAGCATCAAAAGCAGCACGGCCTTGCGGCCCGCGGTGAGGCGCGTGGGTTCGACTACCTTGTCCTTGTACTTGTAGTAGGTGCTGCGCGAGATGCCCACCTGTTCGCACGCGCCGCTGACCTGCTGACACGCGCCGCTCTCCAGCAGCCTGCGCGCCTCGACCACCTTGAGAAAGTAGTCCGGCAGCGCGCTCTTTTCCACGATCAGATAGTCCTTGAGCATGACCGGGCCCCCTTTCGCGCCTCGTTTTCTCTATCATAGCACATTTGGGCGCGCAGGGGAAGCGGTTTCTCCACTTCCGGCGCGTGAAAGATTTTTGGCGCGCGCTTTTCAACCCTCCGGGGATATGGTATACTGGTGACAGTGCGGTGATTTGCCGGGACAAACCTCGAGGAGCGAATCGACCCTATGTACTACGAGCCTTACAAAAGACGCGGACGGGGGGAAGAGCGCGAGCGGCGCGCGGGATGCGGCGTGCGCGCGCTGGGCTTTGTGTTCAAGCTCGCCTTCAAGCTGCTGATTTTGGCGCTGATCCTGGCGGTGATCGCCTATGCGCTGCCGCCCGCGCTTTTCAACGTGGAGCCGCAGACAGACCTGAACATCGCCTCCGGCCTTCCCGACTCGCATGTGAACATACTGGTGCTGGGCATCGACGCCGACCGGGGCAACGCGCAGCGCTCGGACACGATGATGATCCTCTCGGTGGGCTACGGCTCTGTGAAGCTGACCTCCATACTGCGCGACACGCTGGTGGACATAGAGGGCCACGGCAGCGGCAAGATCAACGGCGCGTATGCCTACGGCGGCGCGGAGCTGGCCATGCGCACGGTGAACGCCACGTTTGATATGAACATCACCAAGTATGTGGTGGTGGACTATCTGACGCTTTCGCGGCTGGTGGACGCGGTGGGCGGGATCGACCTTGTGATCTCCGAGGCGGAGATGGGGCAGGTCAACGCCAACAACGCCCGCTACGCGGGCTCCACGTTCATCGAGTCGGAGCTTGGCTACATGCCGCAGGCGCTCACCGAGTACAGTCAGGACGGCGAGACGCCCGTACACCTGGACGGCCTGCAGGCTCTGGGCTACGCGCGCATACGCAAGCTGGACAGCGACTTTATGCGCACATCGCGCCAGCGCAAGGTGGTCTCGGCGGTGCTGGATGCGGTGCGCGCTCAGCTGTGGAACCCGCTGATGTACGCGCGGCTGATCGACGTGCTTGTAAACAACGTACAGACGAACATGGGGGCGGTGGAGATCGCCTCGCTGGGGATGAAGGCGCTCGTCCACGGCGAGATCGACCAGCTTCGCATCCCCGTGGACGGCAGCTACTCGGACAACGGCTCGAGCATCTCCATCGACGCCGAGGCAAACGCGCAGGCGCTGCGGGGGTTCATCTACGGCTGAGGCGCGAAAAAGCGCCGCCCGGCAGATCGTCAGGCGACGCGGATGGGGCTTCTCCTACAGGTATGCGCGGATGAGCGCCTGCGTGCCCTCCTCGCCGTATCCCTGCGCCTCCAGCGCGCGGAACATGGCCAGCACGCGCTCGAGCACCGGCAGGGACATTTCGCGCTCGCGCGCCTCGGCGTCGGCGAGGGTCATGTCCTTGATGAAGTGCTTGATGAAAAAGCCCGGGGCATAGTCCCCGTGCGCCATCTTCGGCGCGTTGTTCTGCATCTGCCACGAGCCCGCCGCGCCGCCGCCGATGGCCTCGATGACCTCGTCCACGTTCAGCCCCGCGACGCGCGCATACGCCACGGCCTCGCACACGCCCGAGAGCGCGCCCGCAATGGCGACCTGGTTGGCCATCTTGGTGTGCTGGCCGCTGCCCGCGCCGCCCATGTAGCGTATGCTTTTGCCCATGGCCTCGAAGATGGGCAGGCACTTTTCAAACGTGGCGCGCTCGCCGCCGACCATGATCGACAGCGTGCCCGCGCGCGCGCCGGCATCGCCGCCGGAGACCGGCGCGTCCAGCGCGGACAGGCCGCGCTTTGCCGCCTCCTGAAAGATGCGCTGCGAAAGCCGCGGGCTGGTGGTGGTCATGTCGATCACCGGCGTGCCCGGCCGCGCGTTTTCCAGTATGCCGGCCGCGCCGAAGTAGACCTCCTCCACGTCCGGCGGGAAGCCCACGATGGTGATGACCCCCTCCGCCTCGCGCACGCAGTCGGCAACGCTGTCCTTCCAGACTGCCCCCGCCTCCAGCGCCTCGTGCGCCTTGGAGCGCGTGCGGTTGTAGATATCGACCTGATGGCCGTGCTTCAAGAGGTTTTTGACCATGCCGTTGCCCATGACGCCCACGCCGATGAATCCGACTTTCATGTAAACTGCCTCCTTGCCGCTGTTGGATGGATGGTTATGCGTGTCTAAATTCGCCGCGACCGGCGCTTTTCCTGCCGCGCTTGTTGACAAATCGGCGGCAAGCATGCATAATGTGTGTGTATTTTTTATGGAACAATAAGGAGTATGCGATGACCTATTCTCCCGAACTGTGGTTTTTGTGGTTCATGCTCTACAGCTTCGCCGGCTGGCTGTACGAGTCCATCCTCTGCTCCGTGGCCGGGCGCAAGCTGGTCAACCGCGGCTTTCTGAGCGGGCCCGTCTGCCCCATCTACGGCACCGGCGCCGTGGTGGTGATCTATGTGCTCTCGCCGCTCAAGGATCAGCCCGCGCTCCTGTTTCTGGCCAGCGCCGTGCTCACCACCGCGCTGGAGTACGCAACGTCGTGGCTGATGGAGAAGCTGTTCCACGCGCGCTGGTGGGACTATTCCAAGCGGTTTTTGAACATAAACGGCCGCGTGTGCCTGCGCGGTTTTGTCGCCTTCGGCGCGATGTCGGTGTTGGTGGTCCACTTCGTGCATCCGCTCGTGGTGGAGCTGACGCTGCGCCTTCCGCAGCGGGCGGCGCGCATATTGGCCGCGGCGCTGCTGTTTTTGCTGCTCAGCGACCTGACGCTGACGCTGATCACGGTGCTGGGGCTGGACAAGCGGCTGCGCGCCGTGCAGGAGCTGATCCGGCAGCAGCTCGAGGACCGCATCCCCCGTCCGCGCGGCCTGCACGCCTACCAGATGCTCCGCCTCTCCCGCGCCTTCCCCTCCCTGGATTTTACGCGCTATCACGAGGAGTGGCAGCGCCTGCGCGAAAAGCTCCGCCGCCGGCGCGACCGCGCCGACCGGAGCGACAACGCCTGAGCGCCGACCGGGCATGTGCGCGCCGCTATGAAAAGAGTTTGTTAAAATGCGCGACACCCCTTGACAGTTTTTCAGGTTTATGGTATCCTATCTACAGTTAGTTGAAACTAACCAGCGCGGGAAAAAATACCCCGGTTGGCCATGCTCCGGGAACGACCTCCGCCCGCGCCGCATGGGGTCGGCCCGTTCCGGCGCGCTCTGGACCGGCGCGCGGGGAACGCGGCGGGTCCGGCTCCAAGACAAGCTCTTCTTTTCCGCTCAAGGGCGCGGACGTGCGGACGTTCGCGGCGGAGGAGAGAGCGCCGCCTCCTTTTCAGGCCGGCGCGGCAGGAAGTTCCTTGCCGCGCCGGTCTCCTTTTTTGTCTCAGAAGCTGTCGAACATGTCCAGCTGCTGCGCAAACGAATCCCGCCAGCCCGCGCCGAGGCGGTGGAACTCGTCCCGGTCGATCTGCCGGAAGGGCTGCGCGCCGCGCTGGAGCAGCGCGTGGTTGGCCGAAAAGCCCGTGTAGGCGTACACCCAGTCACACAGGCCGCGCTTGAGCGCGTCGGTCTCGCCGCGCTTTCCATCGGTGTTGAAGATGAAAGCGGCGCGGGCGAGCGAGAACACCAGCTTGTTGCGGGCAATGGCGTGCGGCACGGTAAACAGCGCCTCCGGATGCTCCAGGGACAGCGCGGCGGCGCGGCCGTCGGCGATGAGCGCGTGCATGTGCTCCTCCCCGATGTGCGAAAGCAGCCCGCCCGCGGGGACGTCCACCAGCGTGCCGCCGCGCTCGGCCACCATGCCCGCGGCCACGCGGCAGACGCCCAGCTCGCCGCCGGTGATCACGCAAAAGCCCATCTCCTGCGCGCCGAGCACGATGCCCTCGATGCAGGCTCGCACCTCGGGCGTGGTCTTTACGCCGCTGACGCCCAGTATGGCCACGGCGGGCCTGTCCAGCAGCGCGCGCTCCCCGGCGAAGAACAGCGCGGGCGGCGCGGCGTTGCCCATGCGCGCGCGAAAGTGCGGGGGATAATCCTCGTCAAAGCAGGTGATGACGCGAATGCCCTTTTGCAAAAATCCCTCGAGCGTATAGGTGAGCTGCACGCCGCGGTGCAAAAGCGTGTAGAGGCGGTACGCCTCCTCCTCCGGGATGCCCAGAAGCATCATCAGCCCGCTTATGTCCACGCGCAAAAGCGCGCCCAGCCGTCCGGCCGAGCTGGCCTTGACGCGGGCGAGTGTGCGGGCAAACTCCGCCGTGCTCAGGGGGCGCGCGTACTCCGCGCGGTCCGCCGAGAGCGCGACGGTCAGAAGCATGGTGGCAAACGCATCGTCGTTGTAATTCATCCGCATCCCCCTCGCGCGAGCGTGCAGTGGCCGGCGGTCAGGCCGCTCCGGCGCCCTATTACCGCCATTATACCACAGCCGGGCGCGCGCTTCAACCGCCCAATGCGTGACGCAGCTTGTCGAGGGCCCGCTTTTCTATGCGGGAGACGTAGGAGCGGGAGATGCCCAGCGCGCGGGCGACCTCGTGCTGCGGGCGCGGCGCGCCGTCCAGCAGGCCGTAGCGCATTTGCACGACGCGGCGCTCGCGCTCGCTCAGAAGCGGCGTGTCGATCAGCCGCAGCGCGCGGCCGGACTCTATGGACGTCTCCGCCGCGTCGCTCACAGCGTCCTTGTCCGTGCCCAGAAGGTCGGTCAGGTGGATCTCGTTGCCCTCCCTGTCCGCGCCGATGGGCTCGTCGAGCAGCACGTTTCCGCGCTCCTTGCGCCCAGCGCGAAGCTGCATGCGTATCTCGTTTTCGATGCAGCGCGAAGCATAGGCGGTCAACCTGCCCGCCTCGGGGCGAAACGTGTTGACCGCCTTGATCAGGCCGATGGAACCGATCGACACCAGATCGTCCATGTCCAGCGCGCCCGCCCGGTACTTCTTGGCGATGTGCGCCACCAGCCGCAGGTTGTGCGCGATCAGCCGGTCGCGCGCGGCGGCGTCCCCCTCGCCCATGCGGCGGATCAGCTCCGCCTCCTCCTCGGCCGCGAGCGGCTTTGGAAACGCGTTTCGGCCCGTGACGTGCAGTATCAGCGCCCACAGATTCTCCGCGAGCCACACAATCGCCTCGACAAGCGGCATGCAGCGTCCCCCCTTCGGCGCAGTGCGCCATGGGGCATACTATGCGCGGGCGCGGCGCGGGGAGAACGCGGCGGCCCGCCCGGCGCTCACGCGGAGGGGGCGGGCTGCGGGGCGCTCTTTGAGCGGTTCTCCAGCGCGGCCTTTATCTGCGCCATCAGCTGCGGCGCCATTTCGATGATCCTGTCCACGGGCGCGTAGGCCTGCGCGGGCAGGAGCCGCACCTGGCCGCCGCTGACCACGATAAAGCCCATCGGCTGCACGCTCACGCCCGCGCCCGTGCCCCCGGCGAACGCGGGCTGCGCCGCCTCCGGGCGCTTGCAGCCGCCGTACTCGCCGCCCCCGGCCACAAAGCCGAAGGCGACCTTGGAGACGGGGATGACGGTCGAGCCGTCGGAAGTGACGATGGCCTCGCCGACCACCGTGTTGACGTCCACCATGTCGCGTATGCTCTCCATGGTCGTGCTCATGAGGTTTTCGATCGGATGCTTTTCCATGTCGCGCCTCCCGCTATTGTTTCGACCGTGCCAGCGCACACGGCGAGTATAATATGTCCAACGCGCATTGAAACGATTCCCGAGGCCTCGCAGCGGATCGCGCGGCCGTCGAAGCGCGGGCGCACATCCAGCGTCACGCGCGCGCCCGTGGCCGCGCCCACCGCGCGCATAAGCGCGTGCGCGCCGCCCACCGCCAGCGCCGTGGCGACCGCATCGGACAGCCCCAGTTCGCCGCGCGCGTCCAGCGCCTCGACGCGC
>DXVG01000063.1 GCA_019409045.1 Clostridiales bacterium
ATCTTCTCGCCCACGGCCGTGCCCATGGAGGCCATCATAAACGAGGGCTCCATGAAAAAGACGCAGGCGGGCTCCCCGCCGATCTCGCAGCGGCCCGTGACCACGGCCTCGACCTCGCCGGACTGCTCGCGCGCGTGGGCGAGCTTTTTTTCATAGTCGGGAAAGCCGATGGGGTTCTCGCCGTGCAGCGTGATCCACATCTCCTTGAACGTGCCCTCGTCGCAGAACAGCTCCACGCGCCTGCGCGCGCTTATGCGGAAGTGGTGCCCGCAGTTGGGGCACACGCTGGCGCTCTTTCGCAGCGCGTCGGCGTCGTTCATCGCCTTGCACACGGGGCAGGCGGTGTATAGCTCCTCCGGTATCTCCGGACGGCTCGCGTCCACCTCGCCCGCGTCCTCCAGTTGAATGCGCGGGCGGCGAAACAGGTTCTTTGTGAGCATGGCTGCCCTCCTGCCTGCAAATGTATCGGCCGCGCTCAGCGGCCGCTGAGGTAGTCGGTGGTGTAGGTGCCGTCCTCAAAGCCGCGCTCGGCGATCAGGTCGGCCTGCATCCAGCCGGTGTGCTCCACGCCCTCGATCACCATCTCGCACAGCGCCGCCTGCATCTTGCGGATGGCCTCGGCGCGCGTGGGCGCGTGGACGATGAGCTTGGCGATCATCGAATCGTAGAACGGTGGGATGGTATAGTCCTGATACAGCGCCGTGTCAAAGCGCACCCACGGCCCGCCCGGAACGTGCAGAAGCGTGACCTTGCCCGCGCAGGGCCGGAAGTTCTCCGCCGGGTTCTCGGCGTTGATGCGGCACTCGATGGCGTGGCCGTTGAGGCGCACGTCCTGCTGTTTGAAGGGGATCTCCATGCCCGCGGCCACGCGGATCTGCCACTTGACAAGGTCGATGCCGGTGACCATCTCGGTCACGGGATGCTCCACCTGCAGGCGCGTGTTCATCTCCATGAAGTAGAACTGCTTATCCTTCGTCAGCAGGAACTCCACCGTGCCCACGCCCTCGTAGCCCACGGCCTTTGCCGCGCGCGCCGCCGCGTCGAGCATGTTTGCGCGCAGGGATTCGTCCACCGCCGGGGAGGGGCTCTCCTCGATGAGCTTCTGGTGCTTTCTCTGCATGGAGCACTCGCGCTCGCCGAGGGTCACCACATTCCCGTGCGCGTCGCACAGAAGCTGCACCTCGACGTGCTTTACGTTCTCCAGCAGCTTTTCCATGTACACCGCGCCGTCGCCAAAGGCGCTCTGCGCCTCGGCGGTGGCGGACAAAAACGCGCGCTCCAGCTCCTCGGGGCCGTCCACGCGGCGTATGCCGCGGCCGCCGCCGCCGGAGCGGGCCTTGATCAGCAGCGGATAGCCGATCTTCTCCGCCTCGGCGCGCAGATGGTCCACGTCCTCCACAAGGTCGCACCCGGGCACGACCGGCACGCCCGCCGCGCGCATGGTGCGCCGGGCCTCGTCCTTGTCGCCCATGCGGCGGATGACCTCCGCCGAGGGGCCGATAAACTTGATCTTGCACTGCCGGCACATCTCGGCAAAGCGCGCGTTCTCCGAGAGCAGGCCGTAGCCGGGGTGTATGGCCTGCGCGCCGGTGACCGCCGCTGCGGAGAGCACGGCGGGCATGTTCAGATAGCTGCCCGCGGCGCTCGCCGCGCCGATGCACACGCTCTCGTCCGCCAAAGAGACGTGCAAGGCGTCGCGGTCGGCCTCGGAAAACACCGCCACGGTGGAGATGCCCATCTCCTTGCAGGCGCGGATGACGCGCACGGCGATCTCGCCGCGATTGGCAATCAATAGCTTGGGAAACAACGCAAAGCCTCCTGTCGCCGGGGCATCCGGCTATTGCGGGATGATGAACGAAAACTCGCCCGAGGCGCACACCTCGCCCTGAACGCGCGCCTCGCCCTTGACGACGTAGACGTTGAGCTTCTGGCGGATGAGCGTGGAGGTGATCTCCATGGTATCGCCAGGCCGCACCATCCGGCGAAAGCGCACCTTGTCGATGCCCGCGTAATAGGCGGTCTTGCCCCGCATGGCCTCCTGAAGCAGTACGCAGCTCGCCTGCGCGATGATCTCGCACTGCACAACGCCGGGCATCACGGGGTTTCCGGGAAAGTGCCCGTCAAAGAACCATTCGTCCCCGCGGGCGGTATAGCGGCCGTGGGCGGCGCCGTCCTCGTCCAGCCACGCCTCGTCCAGAAGCAGCATGCTGCCGCGATGGGGCAGTATCTGCATGATCTTATCTCGGTTCATGCGGCCTTCCTCCCTCAGCACAGCTTGAACAGCGTCTGGCCGAACTCGACCACGTCGCCGTTGTGCACGCACACGTCCACGACCTCGCCGTCAAACTCGGCGGTGATCTCGTTCATGAGCTTCATGGCCTCCACGATGCACACCACTTCGCCCTTTTTCACCCTGGAGCCGACCTCCACGAAGGGGTTGGCGTCCGGCGCGGGCGCGGCGTAGAACACGCCGACCATGGGGCTTTTGATCTCGCGCGTGCGGTTGAAATCCACATTGGTCTCCTCCGCCGCGCTCGCGCCCGCGGGGGCGGGGGCGGGGGCCTCCGGCGCGCTCGCGCTTAACGCGGCGGGCGCGGCCGCCGGGGCGGCGGCGCGCTCGATGCGCACATGGGTGTCGCCCTCGCCGATCTCTATGGCGCTCAGGCCGTTCTCGCGCACGATCTGCGCAAGTTCCCGAATCTGCTTTACGTTCATACGCACCTCCGAAGGGCGATCGCCGCGTTGTGACCGCCGAATCCCAGCGAGACGGATATGGCCGCCTCGGCCTGCGCCTCGCGCGCCGCGCCGGGCACATAGTCCAGGTCGCACGCGGGGTCCGGCTCCTCCAGATGGATGGTGGGGAAGATCACGCCGCGCGCGAGCGAGAGCGCGCACGCCAGGCACTCAAACGCGCCCGCCGCGCCGAGCATGTGCCCGGTCATGGACTTGGTGGAGCTGACCATCGCTGCGCGCGCCTTCTCCTCGCCCAGCGCCTTTTTGATGGCGAGCGTCTCGGAGGCGTCGTTGAGCGGCGTGCCGGTGCCGTGCGCGTTGATGTAGATGAGCCCCTCGGGGCTGCCCGCCTCCTCGTAGGCCAGGCGGATGGCGCGCGCGCCGCCCTCGGCCTCCGGGTCGGGCGCGGTGACGTGGTGGGCGTCGCAGGTGTTGCCGTAGCCGGCCAGCTCCGCGTAGATGTGCGCGCCGCGCCGCAGCGCGTGCTCGTATTCCTCCAGCACCACCACGGCCGCGCCCTCGCCCAGCACAAAGCCCGCGCGCCGCCGGTCAAAGGGCAGGGAAGCGGCGTCGGGGTCCTCGGCCTCGGTCAGCGCCTTGCAGTTGGCAAAGCCGCCCACGGCCAAGGGGTTGATCGTGGCCTCGCTGCCGCCCGCGAGTATGGCGTCGGCGTAGCCGTAGCGTATGGCGCGAAACGCCTCGCCCACGGCGTTGGTGGAGGTGGCGCACGCGGTGACCACCGGCAGGCTCGGCCCTTTGCAGCCAAAGCGTATGGCGATGTTGCCCGCGGCGATGTTGCCGATCATCATCGGTATAAACAGGGGCGATATGCGGGCCGGGCCGCGCTCAAACAGCTTTTTGCACTCGGCCATGAACGTCTCCATGCCGCCGATGCCGCTGCCCACATACACGCCCAGCCGCTCCGGCTCGAGGGTTCCGACCACGCCGCTGTCCTCCACGGCCTGCTGCGCCGCGGCCATGGCGTACTGCGTAAACAGGTCCATGCGCCGCGCCTCGCCGCGCGAGATGCCGTGCGCCTCCGGGTCGAAGCCCTTGACCTCCGCCGCGACGGATATTCGGGTCTGCGAGGGGTCGAAGCGCGTGATCCTGCCCACGCCGCACCTGCCGCCTTTGAGGCTCTCAAAGACGGTCTCAAGATCGCAACCGACGGGCGAGATCGCGCCCAGACCGGTGATGACTACTCTGTTCATACCTTCCTCCTGCTCCGGCGCCCGCGTGGCGGGGCCGCTCAGATGTACATGCCGCCGTCCACCTTCAGGACGCAGCCGGTGATGTAACCCGCCTCGTCGCCGGCCAGAAAGCGCACGGCGCAGGCGACGTCCTCGGCGCTGCCGATGCGCCCCATCGGCACGGCGGCAAGCCCCTTTTCCAGCGCCGCCCCGCTCATGGAGGCGGTCATGTCCGTCTCGATAAAGCCCGGGGCCACGGCGTTTACGGTGATCCCGCGCGAGGCCACCTCGCGCGCCACGGTCTTGGTCAGGCCGATCAGCCCCGCCTTGCTGGAGGCGTAGTTGGCCTGCCCGGGGTTGCCCATCATGCCCGAGACGGAGGTGATGTTGACGATGCGGCCCGAGCGCCTGCGCACAAAGCCGGGCAGGCACGCGCGGATCATGTGAAACGCGCCGGTGAGGTTCACGTCCAGGACCGCGCGGAAGTCCTCGGTGCGCATGCGCATGGTCAGCCCGTCGCGCACGATGCCCGCGTTGTTGACCAGTATGTCCACCGCGCCCAGCTGCTCGGTCACCGCGCGCACGGCCGCGTCCGCCTGCGCCTCGTCGGACACGTCGCAGCGCACGCTCATCGCGCGCACGCCCATGCCCTCGAGCGCCTCCACGGTCTCCCGCGCGGCGTCCTCGCGCCCGGCGTAGAGGATCGCCACGTCGCAGCCCGCCTCGGCCAGCTTCAGCGCGATGGCGCGGCCGATGCCGCGCGAGCCGCCGGTCACCAGTGCGATCTTGCCCTTCATTGCCTTACCTCCGAGAGTTTCTCCACGTCCCCCGGCTTTTCCACGTTCAGAACGCGCGCGCCGGGAACGGTCTTGCGGATCAGCCCCGCGAGCGTCCTGCCCGCGCCGACCTCGATAAACGCGTCCACGCCCGCGGCCGCCATGGCCTCCACGCTCTGCTGCCAGCGCACGGGGTTGGACACCTGACGGCTCAAAAGGCTCGCCGCGTCCTCGCCGTAGGGCAGCGCGGTGGCGTTGGCGTAGAGCGGGACGCGCGGCGCGCGCAGCTCCATGCCCTGCAGATATGCCGCCAGCGCCTCGGTGGCCGCGCCCATCCACGGCGTGTGGAACGCGCCGCTGACGTTTAAGCGCACCATGCGCCCGCGCGCCTCGGACACGCGCAGCGCGATCTCGTCGTAGAGCTCTGCGGCGCAGGCCACCACCGTCTGTCCGGGGCAGTTGTAGTTGACCGGGAACGCGCGGCCGGGAAACGCTGCGCAGATGTTCTCCACATCGCCCGCGCTCAGGCGCAGCACCGCGCCCATCGCGCCGGGGTGCCGCTCGGCGCACCTGGACATCTCCTCGGCGCGCCTTGTGACGAACTGAAAGCCCTCCTCGAGCGACGTCACGCCCGCGAACGCCGCGGCCGCCACCTCGCCCAGCGAGAAGCCCGCCAGGCAGTCCGGCTCCACGCCCGCCTCGCGCGCCGCCTCGGCGCAGGCGTAGTCCACGGCAAACAGGCACGGCTGCGTGTTGATCGTCTGGGAGAGCGCCTCCGCGGGGCCGGAGAAGCACATCTCCAGCGTGCCGGGGCGCAGCTTTTCCATGCGGTCGAACGCGGCGCGGGCCGCGGGGGAGCTTTCGTACAGCTCCCTGCCCATGCCGGGATACTGCGCGCCCTGCCCGGCGAACACAAACGCTATCTTACCCATTGGGAAGCCTCCGCCAAAAGCGCCTCGGCCTGCGCGAACATCTCGCGGATGATCTGGGCGGCCGGCTGCTCCTGTTTGACCAGCGCGGCGATCTGCCCGGCCATGACGCTTCCGTTGTCCACGTCGCCCTCGACCGCCGCCTTGCGCAGGGAGCCCGCGCCGAAGGCCTCGATCTGCTCGTTGGTGACGGTGGAATCGTACTCCATCTGCCCGAACGCGCGGGAGAACTGGTTTTTCAGGCAGCGCACCGGATGCCCCAGGCGCTTGCCGGTGACCACGGTGTCTATGTCGCGCGCGGCGAGTATCTTCTGCTTGTAGTTGGGGTGCACCTGGCACTCCAGCGCGCTCAAAAAGCGCGTTCCCACCTGCACGCCCTTCGCGCCGAGCATGAACGCCGCCGCCACGCCGCGCCCGTCGGCGATGCCGCCCGCGGCCAGCACGGGCACGTCTACCGCGTCCGCGACCTGCGGGGTGAGCGCCATCGTGGTCAGCTCGCCCACATGCCCGCCGGACTCGCAGCCCTCGGCGATCACGGCGGTCGCGCCGTCGCGCGCCACGCGCCGGGCAATGGCCACCGACGGCACCACGGGGACCACCTTGATGCCCGCGGGCACCCATTCCTTCATGTAAACGCCGGGAAGCCCCGCGCCGGTGGTGACGACCGGCACCTTCTCCTCGAGGATGACCTTGGCCACCTCGGGCGCGTGCGGGCTCATCAGCATCACATTGACGCCGAAGGGCTTGTCGGTCAGCTCGCGGCAGGCGCGTATCTCCTGGCGGAGGTACTCGCCCGGCGCGTTCATGGCCGATATGATGCCCAGACCGCCCGCGTTGGACACCGCCGCGGCAAGTATGTGCTCGCTCACCCAGGCCATGCCGCCCTGGAAGATCGGGTACTCGATGCCGATGCGGTCGCAAACTTCGGTATGCATCATGCGTTTTTCGCCTCTTCGATCTTGGCAATGAGGTCCTTCATGGTGGTCACGCTCTGGTCGAGCTCGATGCTCACGCCCAGCTCGTCCTCGATCTGCATCACCAGCTCCGCCACGTCCAGGGAGTCCAGCTCAAGATCCGCAAAGCTCGAATCCATCGTGATGGTGGCGACGTCGATGCCCTTGTAATCCGCCAGAAGCGCAGCAACCTTTTCGAAGATCATGGTCTCATCCTCCAAATGTCTTTCTTGATTTATGGAAAGGGGCTCACACCCCATGCCATCTGAGCACGCACGCGCCCGTGGTCAGCCCCGCGCCAAAGGCGCTCATGGCCACGATATCCCCGTCGCGCAGGCGGCCTGCGCGGTTGACCTCGTCCAGCAGTATGGGGATGCTGGCCGAGGAGGTGTTCCCCCGCCGCTCCACGTTGGAGGGAAACTTCTCCGCGCTCTGCCGAAGCCGCGCGCGCGCCGCGTCCAGTATGCGCTTGTTGGCCTGGTGCAGCAAAAAGCAGTCCACGTCCT
This sequence comes from Clostridiales bacterium, assembly GCA_019409045.1. GTDB lineage: Bacteria > Bacillota > Clostridia > Christensenellales > Aristaeellaceae > Pullichristensenella. The sequence goes on from DXVG01000063.1 coordinate 7,088, forward strand.
CCAGCGCCACGCCCGCGACCTCGCACACCAGGCGCAGGTCGCGCACGCAGCTTGAAACGGCGAACTTGTATATCTCCGGCCCGTTCATGCGCAGCGGCCGCGCAGGGCGGTTTTCCGCGGCGAAGGGGCTGTTGCCCGTGGCGGGGTACATGTTGAGGTTGGTCTCGTCGCCCTGGCTGGTCAGGCGCACGGCCAGAAGCCCCTCCTGCGCGTCCGCCACCACCGCGCCCGCGCCGTCGCCAAACAGCACGCAGGTGGCGCGGTCGGTCCAGTCCACGATGCGCGTCATCGCCTCGGCGCACACCACCAGCACGCGGCGCGCCTTGCCCGCGCGCAGGTAGGCGTCCGCGAGGTCCAGCGCGTAGAGGAAGCCCGTGCAGGCGCTGTTTATGTCCATCGCCGGGCAATTCGCGCCGATGCGCGCCTGCACAAGGCTGGCAAGCGAGGGCGTGACCGAATCGCCCTGCACGGTCGAGCACACCAGGTAGTCTATCTCCTCCGCCCGCAGCCCCGCGCTCTCAAGCGCCGCCTCCGACGCGCGCGCGGCAAGCTCCAGAAGCGTCTCGTCGGCGATGACCTGCCGCGTGCGGATGCCCGTGTGCGTGCGGATCCATTCGTCCGACGTGTCCAGAAACTCGGTAAGGTGGTCGTTGGTGAGCGTATAGGCAGGCAGTGCGCTGCCGGTCCCCAGTATCCTCATGCGTCCTCTCGTCTCCTCGCGCCCTCGTACTGTTCAACCTTGCGGCGCAGAAAATCATTGATCTTGCCAAGCCCTGTCAGCAGCGCCTCCCGCTCGGCGGGGCTCAGATCGCTCGTCACCGCGCGCACCATCTGCCGGTGGAAGAAGCGGTGCGCGATCTCGGCGCGGCGCCCCTGCTCGGTCAGCCGGACGCGCACGCGCCGCGCGTCCTCGCTGGAGCGGACCTTGGAGATGTAGCCCTTCTTTTCCAGACGCTTGACCGCCATCGTCACCGACGGCGGCGTGACCTCCAAATCCTGCGCGATGTCTGTGATGGTCACGCCGTCCTCGCGCTTTCCGACGCTTTCGAGCATGTGCATCTCGCTGATGGTCAGGCTGTCGTTGCTCAGATGGCGCAGCATGACCTCCTCCACCTTGAGCACGGAGCGATAGGTGGTGGTGAACCTCTCGTTGAGCGTGGCAAGGAAGCGGTCCATCGCGTGCCTCCATATCAATTAATTAGGCTAATTAATCATAATGCCGCCCCCTGGAAAAGTCAACCCCTTTTCCCATAACATAGCATGTCCGTAAACATTTTAACCTTTGCGGCGGGAAAAACACGCCCGCGAATGCGAGCGCGTTCAGGATGTTGACAAAGTCAACAGACTGCCAGAGCGTTGAGAAAGCCCGCAAGCC
>DXVG01000064.1 GCA_019409045.1 Clostridiales bacterium
AACTGCGGTCACTTACGTCCATGTAAGAAACCTTGTTTGCAGGCTCGCTTCCTTGCCTTGGGGGCTTTCTCAACGCCCTGGCAGTCTGCTGATAAAGCCCCCAAACGCAAAAATCACTTCCGAAGGATGCGAATGCGCTCAGCCGTGCGCCAGCCTGCGGCGGATGCGCGTGGAGGCGAATTCGATCACCAGCATCAGCACGATCATGCCGCACAGGAACGCGCCGACCATGCTCCAGCGGCGGGAGGAGATGCACTGCACGAGGCTCGCGCCGATGCCGCCCGCGCCGACGATGCCCAGCGTGGTCGCGTCCTTGATGTTGATGTCGAAGCGGTAGATGATGGTGGAGGTGAAGTTTGCCGTCAACTGCGGCAGCACGCCGTAGCGGATCTTCTGGAAGGCGGTCAGCCCCGCCGCGTCCATGGATTCGAGTATGCGCGTGTCCAGATCCTCAATGGCGGTGATGTACATCTTGCTGATCATGCCGATGGAGCAGATGGACTGCGTCACCACGCCGCAGAACGCGCCCGGCCCGGTCACGCGGATCCACACAAGCGCCCACACAAGGCTCGGGATCGTGCGGATGAGCAGTATCAGCGCGCGCACCACGAACGCCACGGGCTTGGGCACGATGTTGCCGCTGGCGAGGAAGCTGAACGGCACGGCCAGTATGCCGCCGAAGATCGTGCCCAGAAACGCGATGGCCACCGTCTCCAGCAGCAGGTAGGGAACGTCTGTGTTCTTCGTGCCGAACAGGAGGTCCAGGTCGGGGTTGGCGATGCCGTGGACGATGCCGTAGGCGACCTCGCTTCCCTTGCTGGCGATGCCCTCAAACTCAATGGACGAGCCCGACCACGCCAGTATGATCGCCACGATGATCGTCACAAGCAGCGTCTTCCACCAGCGGCGGGGACGCGACTGATATGCTTCCAATACGTTGTTCATTTCGCCACCCCCTCAGCTCAGCTTCGAGCGCAGATACTGGCTCAGGTTCTCGATGATGAGCACCACCACGAACAGCGTCAGAAGCACCGTTCCGAGGCTCTCGTAATCGCGCCAGCCGATGCGCTCGTTGATGAGTATGCCAAGTCCGCCAGCGCCCACATAGCCCAGGATCGCCGCCGCGCGCACGTTGATCTCAAAGCTGTAGAGGCACTGGGAGAGGTAGGTGGGCAGTATCTGCGGAAAGCAGGCCGACCAGAACGCGCGGAACTTGTTCGCGCCCAGGGACTCCATGGCCTCGAACGGGCCCATGTCGATGGTCTCGATGGACTCGTAGAGCATCTTGGCGACGATGCCGAAGGTGAACACCGTGATGGCGACCGTGCCCGCGAACGTGCCAAGGCCGAAGATCAGCGCGAATATGCTGGCGATGACCAGCGTGGGCAGCGTGCGCACGATGTTGAGCACCACGCGCAGTACCGCCACCACGCCGCGGCTCTTGTTGATGTTGGTGGAGGCGAGCACCGCGAAGGGCAGCGCCAGCGTGCTTCCCAGCACGGAGCCGATCACCGACATCTTGATCGTGTCAAACAGGGGGCTCCACACCTTGTCCAGGTAGCTCATGTCCGGCGTGAACACGCGCTTTAAGATCACGCCGAACTGATAGCCGCGCTCGATGAGTATGGACACGTCAAACCCCGTGAACCACAGCGCCCACGCGATCGCGATCAGTATAACCCCCCAGATCAGCGGCAGGCGCGAGCGCGGCCGCATCACGCTGTGCCCGTTGGGAAGGAGCATTTCCTGCGGCTTGAACACGCGGTCGAACAGCTTTTCGCGCGCCTCAGTCGCGCCCGTCTTCTTTCGCAGCGCCATCGCGTGCCCCTCCTTGCTTTGCGGATTCGTCGCCCGAATGGGGCACGGGATTCTCGCCGTAGATGGCGGTGAGCACGTCCTGGGTGACCTCGCTCGCGGGGCCGTCGTAGACGATCTCGCCGGCGCGGATGCCGACCACGCGGGAGGCGTAGTCCAGCGCCAGATCGACGTGGTGGATGTTGATGAGGATGGTGATGCCCATCTCCTGATTGATGCGCTTAAAGTCGCCCATCACCTGATGCGCCATCACCGGGTCGAGCGCGGCGACGGGCTCGTCGGCCAGTATGATGGAGGGGTCCTGATTGAGCGTGCGGGCGAGCGCCACGCGCTGCTGCTGGCCGCCGGAGAGCTGGTCGCAGCGGGTGTAGGCCTTGTCGAGTATGCCCACCTTGTCCAGCGCCGTGAGCGCCTTGAGCTTCTGCTGCTTTGTAAACAGGCCGAACAGCACGCTGAAGAAGTTCATGTCCGGGACCATGGAGGTCAGCACGTTTTTCAGCGCCGTGCTGCGCGTGACCAGGTTGAACGACTGGAAGATCATGCCGATCTTGCGGCGGAAGCGGCGCAGCGAGCGGCCCTTGAGCGTCATCACGTCCACGTCGTCCACGATCACCTGGCCCTCGGTCAGGTCGATCATGCGGTTGATGGTGCGAATCAGCGTGGATTTGCCCGCGCCCGACAGGCCGATCACGGCGACAAACTCGCCCTGCTCGATTTGCAGGTTTACATGCGAAAGACCGCGCGTGCCATTGGGATAGACCTTGGAGACATCCTTAAACTCGATCATGCAAATGACCCCTTCTCAAACAGACGAACGATTCTATGCAGACAGGCACTTTGAGCGAAGCGAAAAACCCGGGCGACGCCGGATGCTTCGCTTCGCTCAAAGCGCGGAAGGGGCAATTGGCCCCTTCCGCACGGAGAAGGCGCGCGTTTTATTGCACGACCTGCAGGGCGGCGCGAGCGCCGTCATAGTCGGAATCCTGCGCCACGGCATAGCCGGTGTGGCTGTACACCGAGAAAGCCTCCTGGCCTTCGGGGGTGTTGATGACGCTGATCAGAGCGTTCTGCATGGCGGTGATGAACTCCTCGTTGTACACCTCGGGGTTGGCCTTGGTGATGGAGACGGTGTCGTTGTAGATGCCCTCGGTCACGCCGATGACGTTCAGCTCGTTCCAGATGGTGTCGGTGCGGCCCATGCCGGTCTTGCCGGTCTCATCCGTCTCGGTGGTGGGGATCGTCCAGGCGGCCTCGTAGTCGCGGCGGCCGTCGGCGTAGCAGACGATGATGTCCACGGACTCGGCGGCGGCCTGCGCGAACGCGTCCGCATAGCCAAGCTGCACGACGTTGCTAAGGTCGGAGATCTGCTTGCCGTCGTAGTTCTCCATCAGCCACAGCGTGGGGTAGATGTAGCCCGCGGAGGAGGAGGTGTTCAGCACCGCCCAGTTGGCCTGATCGAGGTCCTCCCAGGTCAGGGCCTCGCCGTTGTTGACCTTCTCGGCCAGCGTCTTGCCGTACTCGGAGGGAGCGGCGTAGATCAGCGAGCGGTAGAACGTGACCTGCTCGTCGGTGGGCAGGGTCTTGTTCTCGTCGCCGTTCCAGGTGCTCGGATCGGTGGAGTCGTTGGACAGGCCGTCGCGCGTGGCGGTCAGGAACACGTCCACCTCGTCGCTGTAGAGCGCGTAGGTGCCGCCCGGCAGCCAGCCGATATCGATGGAGCCGGCGGCCAGCGCCTCACCGGTGGCCTCGTAGCTGGTGCCCACGGTGATGTCGATCTCGTCCACTTCATAGCCCTGCTCGAGCAGCGCCGCCTGCAGCATCTCCGGCAGGCCCTCGGTGCCCGCGATGATGACGTCCGCGTCCTTGGAGGGCACGAACTCCAGCGTCAGCTTGTCCAGATGCGCAGTCGCCTCGGCGACAGCCGCGCCCATGACCAGACACAGCGCCAGAACGATGACCAGTACCTTTTTCATGGGGAAAAAACCTCCTTTGGTATTGACGCGGCCTTTACCGCGCGCACGCTGAGTATAGCACATGGGCGGCGGGCGCGCAACGTCGAAAATGTAAATTAAGGCGAAATTATTACTACGTTGCGATATTTCTACGACGCGAAAACACAGCGGCGCGCATGTGTATGCGGCATGTTAATTTTAGCACTCTCGGCAAAAGAGTGCTAAAAAATGATTGACAAGCCCCGCCTTCCGTACTAAAATACTTATGCAATCAAAAATATGGAGGCGATAAGTATGGCCGAACGTGGAACGATCTCCATCAACGCCGAGAATATCATGCCGGTCATCAAAAAGTGGCTGTATTCCGACAAGGATATATTTGTGCGCGAGCTTGTCTCCAACGGCTGCGACGCGGTGAGCAAGATGAAGCGCCTGGTCTCGATGGGCGAGGCGAGTCTCGCGCCCGAGGAGGGCGAAGCGCCCTGGCGCATCGACGTGGTGGCCGACGCGGAAAAGGGCACGCTCACCTTTACCGACAACGGCATCGGCATGACCGCCGAGGAGGTCAAAAAGTACATCGCGCAGGTGGCGTTCTCCGGCGCGGAGGAGTTTTTGAAAAAGTACAAGCCCGAGGACGGCGAGAGCGGCATCATCGGCCACTTCGGCCTGGGCTTCTACTCGGCGTTCATGGTCTCTAAGAAGGTCGTCATCGACACAAAGAGCTATCAGGAAGGCGCGCAGGCCGTGCGCTGGACGAGCGAGGACGGCATGCAGTACGACCTGGAGGACTCCGACCGCTTAGCGCGCGGCACGTCCATCACGCTGTATTTAAACGATGAGGACAAGGAGTTTGCAAACCTCTGGACGCTGCGCTCCACGCTTGAGAAGCACTGCCAGTTCATGCCCGTGCCCATCTATGTATCGGAAGTGAAAGCGCCCAAGGAGGGCGAGGAGGAGAAGGAAGCCCCCGCGCCCGAGCAGATCAACGACACCTCCCCGCTCTGGCTCAAGCGCCCCGCGGACGTGACCGACGAGGAGTACCGCGAGTTCTACCACAAGGTGTTCCACGACTACGACGAGCCGCTGTTCTGGATACACTTGAACGCCGAGTATCCCTTCAACCTCAAGGGCATACTCTACTTCCCCAAGCTCAAAAACGAGTTCACCGCCAACGAGGGCGTCATCAAGCTGTACAACAATCAGGTGTTCGTGGCGGACAATATCAAAGAAGTCATCCCCGAATTCCTGATGCTGCTCAAGGGCGCCATCGACTGCCCGGACCTGCCGCTGAACGTGTCGCGCTCGTTTTTGCAGAACGACGGCTATGTCAAGAAAATGGCCGCCTACATCACCCGCAAGGTGGCCGACCGCCTGCTGACGGAGTTCAACACGCGCCGCGAGGACTATCAGAAGTACTGGGACGACATCCATCCCTTCGTCAAGTACGGCTGCATACGCGATGAGAAGTTCTACGAGCGCGTCAAGCCGGCGCTGATCTACAAGACCTCCGAGGGCGAGTACATGACGCTCGAGGAGTATAAAAACAAAAACTGCACCGGCGAGGAGACCACCGTCTACTACGCGGGCGATGAAAAGCGCCAGGCGCAGATGATCCGCCTCTACACCGAGCAGGGCAAGGACGTTGTGCTCCTGGACACGCTGATCGACAACAACTTCATCAGCTTCCTGGAGTACACCGAACGCGAGCAGAAGCTCAAGTTCCTGCGCGTGGACGCCGCCGCCGACGGCCTGACCGACGAGGGCGAGGCCATGAGCGAGGACGACCTCAAGCGCCTGGGCGAGATGTTCAAAAAGGCCACGGGCGACGAGGAGCTCAGCGTGGAGGCAAAGCCCTTCAAGTCCGACGAGCTCATCGCCATGATCACCGTGGACGAGCAGTCCCGCCGCCTGACGGAGATGTCCCGCCAGTGGGGCCGCGACATGCACCTTCCCGAGAAGCGCACGCTGGTGCTCAACCGCAAGCACCCCGTGGTGCGCTATCTGGAGAAGCAGGAGGACGACGAGCGCGCGCGGCAGCTCTGCGCGCAGGTGTTCGACCTTGCCGAAATGGCGCGCCAGCCGCTGGTGGCCGACCGCATGGTGGAGTTCCTCCGGCGCAGCAACGCGCTTTTGACGATGCTGATCGAGAAGTGAGCAACGCTCCCGGCCAGAGGGCCGAACCCCGGCGGCGCGGCCGCCGGGATTTTTGCGGCTGCGCGGGCAGGTTGCCTAAGCGCGCGGTATGTGGTATAATACGGAGCATAAGCTGATAACGTGGGGGTGCAGGTCTTGCGAAGCGATGCCGATACGCCGATCATGGAGCTCAAGCGCGAGGTGCTCGCCCTGTGCAGGCGCAAGGGCTGGGGCGACGAGAACGGCGTGCAGGACCCGCAGCACGTCGCCATGGCCATGACGGTGGAGATGAGCGAGCTGCTCGAGCACTTTCAGTGGCTCGACCGCGAGGATGTGCAAAAGCTCCTGCGCGGCGAGGACCCCGAGCGCGTGGCGCTGATCGCCGAGGAGTTTGCCGACGTGATGATGTACGGCCTGCAACTGGCAGACGCGCTGCACATCGACGTGACCGGGCAAGTCCTCAGAAAGATCGACATCGTGGACAGGCGCCGGCCCAAGCCCGGCGAGAAAAAGCGATAGACGGGAACGCGCGTTGCGTTCCGCAAGGAGAGGCGTATGGACACGGACCAAATACTGATTCTGGACTTTGGCGGCCAGCAGGCGCAGCTCATGGCGCGCAAGCTGCGCGGCGAGCGGTACTTCTGCGAGGTGGCGCCCTGCACCACGAGCGCGCAGAGCATCGCGCAGCTCGCGCCCAAAGGGCTGCTGCTGGCGGGCGGCTCGGGCGACCCCGACGCGGAGGGCGCGCCCTCGGTCGACGCGGACGTGTTCGACCTGGGCATCCCCGTGCTGGCCATGGGTTACGGCGCGCGCTGCATGGTGACCGCGCTGGGCGGGCAGATGCTCGGCACGCAGCTCTCGGAGCGCACGGCGCAGCTCTCGTTTTCCGATTCCCCGCTGTTTGACGGCCTGGGCGAGTCGGAGCGGTTCTTCGACCGCGTGGACTCCATGGAGCTGCCGGAGGGCTTCTGCGCCATCGCCTACTCCGCGGGCGGGCTGGTCCCCGCGTTCGCCTGCGAGGCGCGCAGGCTCTACGCGCTGCAATTCTACGCGGAGGCCAACGACCCGGACGGCCTGCAGATACTGGCGAACTTCGCGGGCACGGTCTGCGGCTGCGAGGCTTGGTGGTCCATGGACGCCTTTGTCGAGCGCGCGCTGGCGGGCATACGCGAGCAGGTGGGCGAGGGGCGCGCGCTGGTGGCTATCTCCGGCGGCGTGGACTCCTCGGTCTGCGCCGCGCTGATGCACCGCGCCGTGGGCGACCGGCTCAAGTGCCTCTACATCAACACGGGGCTAATGCGCAAGGGCGACACCGCGCAGGTCACCTCCATCTTCCGCGACGCGCTGGGCATGGAGATCGTCTGCGTGGACGCGGGCGAGCGCATACTCAAGCGCCTCGAGGGCGTGACCGCCCCCGCGGCCAAGCGCGCGGTGGTGGAGGAGGAAGTGACGCGCGTGGTGGAGGACGAGGCGCGCGCGCTGGGCCCGTTCGACTGTCTGGCGCAGGGCACCATCTACCCGGACGTGCTCTCTGGCGCGCGGGCGAACCCCGCGGGCTTTGCGCATGTGATCGAGCCTTTGCGCCTGCTGTTCAAGGACGAGGTGCGCCAGCTCGGCGAGCTTCTGGGCATGCCGCCGGAGCTTACGCGCCGCCAGCCGTTCCCGGAGCCGGGGCTGGCCGTGCGCATCATAGGCGAGGTCACGCGCGAAAAGCTGGAGATGCTGCGCGAGGCGGACGCCATCTTCCGCGCGGAGGTGGCCGAGGCGGGGCTGGATCGCCGCGTGTGGCAGTACTTTGCCATACTGACCGACATAAGGACGCACGCGCAGGGCGACGGCGCTGCGCGCGAGGAATACGCCGTGGCGCTGCGCGCGGTCGGCTCGCAGGACGCGCTGTGCTTCAACGCCTATCGCATGCCCTACGACCTGCTCGAGCGCGTGACCCAGCGCGTGACGCGCGAGGTTCCCGGCGTCAACCGCGTGCTCTACGATGTGACGGGCAGGCCATCGTCCATCGAGTGGGAATAGTTTTGAGGTACGAAAGATGATACTGCGCAATCCCAGAGGACCCATGTTTGGAGAGCCGCCCGAGAACGGCTTTGAGGCCATCGACGAAAAGAGCGGCGAGCGGCTCGGCTGCTGCGTGGTGCATCCGGAGCCGAACCCGGCGCTGTTCCCCGCGCGGCCGAACAACTATCGCCTGGAGTTTGAGGGCGAGTTTTCCGCCTTCGGCAGGACGCTGGGGGCCGCGCTGGCGCTGGCGCGCGCCATGGCCGCGCAGCAGAAAGAGCCCTCGCGCATCTACGCCGCCTGCCCGCCGGAGGACGACCTTCTGCTCGCGGCGTTTGAGCAGTACGGCTTTTTGGACAACGACGGGCTGGTGCGCATGGAGCTGGACTTTGAGCGCATGCCCGAAACGCGCATGCCCGCGGGCTGCGTGCTGGTGGAGGACGAGCTGACCGACGCGGACGAGCGCGCGTTCTTCCTGGAGCGGTACAACCAGCTCTTCCAGACCGCGCGCGACGAGGAATGGCTCGACGGCTACAC
>DXVG01000065.1 GCA_019409045.1 Clostridiales bacterium
GTCCACCCAGGCGCTGCCGCTCTCCGGGAAGACCACGCCCGCGCGGACGCCCCGCGTGCGGTTGCCCACGATGCGCTCCTCGGGATCGACGCAGATCTCCAGCTTTTCCATCGCCGCGACCAGCGCGGTCGCCCTGCGCAGCATGCGCGGCATGCCCTCCGTGCTCCGGTAGGCGTCGGTGATGATGCGCGCCTGCTCGATGGAGGCAAAGCGCGGCTCGGAAAGCATGCGCTCGCGCAGGCGTGCGACGCGCGGCGTCATCACAAGTGCGTCCAGGTTCATGCACTCACCTCCCTGTGCCGATGCAGGCGATGTTTCCCGGCGGTTTAAGTGTATCACGGTTTCCCAGTGACGTCAATCGATTTTGGGGATGCGCGTCCGGCGCAGAATTTCCTGCCGCGGGGCGCACTTCTCCCCTTGCGCGTTTTTGACGAATGCGCTATAATATTGCCTATCAACTATGGTAAAGGGGCGCAAGCATGAAGAAATTCCGACCGATGAACGCCGGGTATATTGTCGTATATGTCGTTGTCATCGCATGTATCCTTGAATCGCTGTGGACGCTGACCAACTATTTTTTCCTCGGCGGCATGAACGAACAGAACTCCACCTCCAGCACGTTCTTCTTCTGGACGCTCCTGCTGCTGCCGCTGGCGGTCATCTATGGAAACCGCTATCGCCAGACGGTGGTGGAGCTCTCCCAAACGCACATGCGCATCGTGCGCCCCGCGCAGATCATCCCCAAGCCCGGCGAGAAGCGCGCCTCGATCATCTTCCGGCAGGGCGAGACGGACAATGTGCTCATACAGCGCACGTTCGAGCTCAGCCAGCTTGACAAGTACGGCTATATCGAGGAGTTCGGCTTTCGCCCGGAGGACAAGAGCGGTGCCAAGGAGGACGCAAAGCTCTTTCCCGTCCACGAGGTCGCCTTTGTGATGAAGGACGGCCGCAACTGCCGCATGAACGCCGCCATCTACAAGGACAAGCAGCTCCGGGAGCTGTTTTGCACGCTGCGCGACGCCACCGGCATAGAGCCCACGGGCAAGCTGGCAAAGCTGCTTGTGGAAGAAGCCAAAGCGGAAACAAAATAGGCGAATAGGCGCCAAAACGAGCCTCCCCTGCGCGCGTCGTTGCGCAGAGGAGGCCCTTTTTAGCGTTGGCCTACAGCGAGGCGCGGAGCATGGAGATCAGGTCGAGCACCTGTGCGCGGCTGTCCTGCATGCTCAATGTGCAGTTGCGCTCAAGATCGTCGTCAAAGCAGTCCTCAAACAGCGAGAGCAGGCGTGGATGCCGGATCATGGACGCCTGATAGTCCACCGACTCCCAGCCGTGCATGTCCGAGGGGAGCGAGAGTATGCCCACGCCTTCGAACGCGTAGACCTCCAGCTCCATGTCCTCGTCCTGATTCCAGGCGCGGGCGGAGAAGCCCGACGCGCCGAGCATCGCCTCGGCATAGTTTTCTAGGATGCTTATGCGCTCCGGCACCGTGAAGGGTCGAATGGCGTGGAATGGCATGTCGAACTTGCCGGTGAGCGCGAACCTGCGCAGGGAGCGCGCGGAGTGTATCTGTCGCCGCCGCGTGCTGCCGGAGAACAGGCTGTCATACCGAATCTCCTGAAAGTAGAGAAAGTCGTCCAGCATCGCCAGGACGTTTTTTTCAGGTCGCTGCGGGAAGTGTCGCAGCACGCCGCCGTCGGTCAGCGCGTCGCGCAGAATGCGGGCCTCCACCTCGTTTATACACATCACGGGCTTGACCGCGCGCACATGGCAGTCGCGCTCGATCTGCGTGCTGTAGTGCATGCACTGCACCAGCGTTTCCGGGCCGGTCGCCATATCGTATGCGGAGACGATGCGCCGCCACTCGTACTTTTGCAGGACCGAGCGCATGAAGTCGAACAGGCCGCCCTCCGAGGGCTGGCGAAGCACGGTGAACGTCTGCGCGTCGCGGAAGCTGATCAGCACGTCCATGGACTGTCCGTCGCGATCCTGCGCGCTTATGCACAGCGCGCTCTGCGGCATTGACGGCGTATCCGCGCCTGCCTCGGCCGTGGTATAACAGCTATAGGCGGGCATGCAGGCGATGTTGAGCATCGCACACAGCGCCGCCATGGCGGCGGACTCCCTGGCGGGAATGCTCACATAGTGCTCGATCGTGCAGTTGGGCCGCTTTTCGAGGACTTCGCGCAGCGGCAGGATGACGCTCTGCCAGCAGCAGTTGAGCAGGAGTATCTTCGCCTCGCGCGAGGCGCACAGCATCTCCAGGGCGCCTGACAGCTCCCGCGACGGCGATGCGAAGCGGTCCGTGCGCCCCGTGAGCGCCGCGCGCAGCATCGCGCGCGCCAGCGCGCGCTCCGGCCCCACGCGGCTGACCTCCAGCGCGTCGTAAAGCGCCCTTTGCTCCTCGGCGGTGAGAATCCCCAGAGCCTTCATGCCCGCAAACAGCTTCTCGCGCCCCGCGTGCACGCTCTCCTCGCGCAGTATGCGCACCACGGTGGTCTTGCTCTTGTACCCTATCAAATCCGCCAGCTTCTGCGCCGAAAGGCCTTTTTTGCGCATCGTGCTTTCCAACTGCTGGGCGAATGTCACCGGTCGTTCCCCAAACATCGGTCTCCCCTCCCTCGGTTTGCATAATTTTACATGAGTTTTCCTGAAATTTCAATACCCGCCTTTCCGGATATTAGCGTTAGCAATTTTTCGAAATTCTCGGAAAACGATTTTGGATAAACATAAATATGATTTTTGCATAAATTATGCGCACTTAATCCGCTTAAATTTTGTGTAAACAGTAGAATAATTGAAAAAGATAAGAATTGATGTTGACATCTCCGACCTGTCATGCTATAATACAGCCAGAGCAAGGGAAACAGAAACCTCCGCAAGGCGCGGTCGAAAGGCGCGGGAGGATACGAAAGAATATTCCGGACATGAGGAGGAAGTTCCGGAAGCGAAAAAGGTTAAGGAGGCGATACCGTTGTACCACAAAGAAGTTGGCTCAGAACACATCGCTTGCCTCGTCCGTTTCATAGATACATAAAGAGCAGAGAAGTTGAACGTTATTTTTCGGAGATAATCGGATTCGGACGACCAACAGGATTGCTCCTTCCAGGTTTGGAAAATGATCTCTTCCGGATGGGGCAAGCGATCATCCCGGAAAAATGAATATAGCCTGCGATGGAAGAATTGGAAGAAAAGCAAGAAGAGGACTTGGAAAACTCAAAAGAGTTGGAAAACTCGAAAGGGTCAGAAAACTCGAAAGAGTCAGAAAACTCAATAGAGTCGGAAAACTTGAAGGAGTTGGAAAACTCAATAGAGTCGGAAAACTTGAAGGAGTTGGAAAACTCGAAAGAGTCGAAAAACTTGAAAGAGTTAGAAAAGTCGGAAAAATGCGCAGGCAAATATAGATAAGTCCGCCGGTAGAGACACGGCGGACTTATCCTGTGTTTGCCTCCGACAAGCCGCGGCCTTGCCCTCCCCCTTCCCATCGCGCGTCCAAGCGTCCAGGCCACCGCGTCGCCGCCTCCGCGCCCTTCGGAAGCGGCGATTTCTGCTTCGTCGGGATGCGACTCCGGCTCTCCGCTCCTGCGCGCGCAATCCCTCCGGCGCGGCGGTTGTTTTTTCTTGAAGCTGCGCGCGGAACGTGGTATAATTCTCCTGTAGGAAAGAGGGATGCGCATGTTTTTGACGATCCTTGGCAACAACGGCCCCTTCCCCGCCGCCGACGGCGCGTGCTCCGGCTACCTTCTGGAGAGCGACAGCGCAAGGACGCGGCTTTTGCTGGACCTGGGCCCCGGCTCGCTTTCGCGCCTGATGGGGCTGGTCTCCCCCGCGCGGCTCACGGGCGTCGTGGTCTCCCACCTGCACTTTGACCACATGTCCGACCTCTTGCCCATGCAGTACGCGCTGCAGTTCTCCGACCGCGAGCGGCCGCTTCCCGTGTTTGCGCCCCGCACGCCGGAGCGCGTGCGCGCGCTGCTGGAGTGCCCGTGGTACGACCTGTTCGACCACGCGGATATCACGCTGGAGGAGATGCGCCTGAGCTTCATCCCCGCGACGCACCCGGTGGAGGGCTCCTGCGTGCGCGTGGAGTGCGACGGCGCGAGCATGGTCTTTACCGGCGATACCAACGTAAACCCCGCGCTCGAGCTGTTCGCAGACGGTTGCGACCTCCTGCTTGCCGACGCGGGGCTGCCCAGCGCGGACTGGAACGAGCGCAAGCCGCACCTGTCCGCGGCGCTGTGTGGCCAGATCGCGCGGGACGCGCGGGCGGGCGCGCTGCTTCTGACGCACTTGAACCCCGCCTGCGACCCGCAGACGTTGATCGAAGAGGCGCGCGCGGCGTATCCGTCCGCGCAGCTTACCGTGCCCGGCATGCGCGTGCGCGTCTGAGCGATGCGGCGCGGCCCCCTGCTGCCCCTGCGGGCGCTCTACACGCGCCCGCTGATGTTCTGCGCGGCGCTGTTCGGGCTGGGCGCGCTTCTGGCGCGCGACGGGCGCATGCCGCTGTGGCCGCTTCTCGCGCTCTCCGGCGCCTTTCTGCTTGCCTGGCTGCTCGCATGGCGGCTCGGTGGTCGGAGGCTCTCCGCGCTGCTCGCGGCGTGCCTTCTCTTTCTGGGCGCGGCGCGCATGACGCATGCCGTGAACGCGCAGCCCTCTTTGGAGGACCGCTTCTCCATCGCCCTGCGCGGCACGATAGCGGACGCGCCGCTGGTGGACGGGGAGATCGACCGGCTGAGCTGCCGCCTGACGGACGTGCGAGTGGACGGCGAGCCGCTCGGGTTTGACGTGCGGCTCTATCTGCGCGGCCCGGAGTCCGCGCTCTGCGAGGTCGCGCCGGGGCAGACGATCTCCACCACCGGCCACCTGTGGGCGCCGGACGCGGCGACCAATCCCGGGGAGTTCGACTTTGGCGCTTACCTGTGGCGGGAGGGCCTCGCGGCCTATGCGACGGCCTATTGGGACGACGCCGTCCTCGAGGGCGAGCCGTCCGGACTGGCCGCGCGCATGCACACGCTGCGCACCGGCATCGGGCGGCGCATAGACGCGCTGTTTCCGCGCAGCGCGTCCGTCGTGCGCGCGCTGGTGCTCGGCGACCGACTGGATATGGACGAGGACCTGCGCGCCAGCTTCGACCGCGCGGGGATCACGCATGTTCTGTCCATCTCCGGGCTGCACATTACGATGCTGGCCATGGCGGCGATGGCCGCTCTGTCTCTGGTGTTCCCGCGGCGCTGGGCGTTCTGGGGCTCGCTTGCGCTGGTGCTGTTTTACGCGTATCTGGTGGGCATGGCGCCGTCTGTGCAGCGCGCGGTGGTCATGTACGCCGCGCTGGGCTCCGGACAGGCGCTCGGGCGGCCGACGGACAGCTATACGCGCCTGTCGCTCGCGTTTTTTGCGCTGGTCGCGCTCAATCCCCTGAACCTCTTGGACGCGGGCTTTGTGCTCTCCTTCTCCGCCTGCGCGGGGATGCTCTGCCTCTCCCCGCCGCTGTTGCGCCTGGTGGGGGCTGAGCGCGCCTTCGCGGCGCATCGGCCGAAGTCGCTGCGGCGGCGCGCGCTGCGATATGTGCTTTCCGCGCTGTGCGCGACGCTCGCGGCGCAGCTTGCCACGCTGCCGGCCGTGCTGGCCTATTACGGCGAGATCCCGCTGCTTGCGACGCTGGGAAACCTCGCGCTGGTCCCTCTGATCATGCTGGGCATGTACCTGTCTGTAGCCGCGCTGCTGCTCAGCGCCGTGTGGATGGGCGCGGCCACGGCGCTCGCGGTCGTTTCGGACCTTTTGCTCGCGCTTTCGATGCTGCTGACGCGGCTGCTTGGCCGGTTGCCGTTCGGCATGCTGTCGCTCCCGGCGTTTCCGTGGTGGCTCACGGCAGTGTACGCGCTGGCGATCGTGGCCGCCTCGGAGCTTACGCGCCTGCGCATGGGCGCGCGCTACGCCGCGCTTGCGGCGCTTCCGGCGCTGGTGTGCGTGGCGGTGTTCGCGCTCGCGCCGCGCGGTGTGCAGATCGTGTTTCTGGACGCGGGGCAGGCCGACGCGGCCGTGGTGCTGGCGGAGGGCGAAGCGTATCTGGTCGATGTAGGGCTGGAGGACGGGCCTGTGGACGAGTATCTGTCGCACGCGGGCATCCGGCCCACGGCGGCGTTTCTGTCGCACCCGCACGCGGACCACGCGGGCGGCCTGAACGCGCTTTCCGAGGAGAACATGCCGGAAACGCTGTATGTGCCCGCCGGCTGGAACGACGTGGAGGCGGACGAGAGCGTAAGGCAGGGCGTCGCGCGCGCGGAGGCGCTTGGCGCGCGCGTGGTGATGCTGCACGCGGGCGACACGGTGCAGTTGAGCGAAAGCGCGACCGCGACCGTGCTCTACCCGCCCGAGGACATGGACGCAAGAAGCGACGCAAACGACATTTCCATGCTTCTGAAGATCGACTACGGCGACGCCTCCGCGCTGTTCACCGGCGACCTTGAGATCCCTGACGAGACCGGCCCGATGCCGGACGTGGACGTTCTGAAGGTCGCGCACCACGGCTCGGACGACGCTTCGAGCTACAGGATGCTCTATTCTGCCAGGCCGTCCGCCGCGGTGATCTGCGTGGGCGCGGACAATTCCTACGGCCATCCGGGAGAGGCGCTGCTTGCGCGGCTCGCGGGCACCGGCGCGCAGATCTACCGAACCGACCTGGACGGCGCGGTGACCGTCCGCCTGCATGCCGACGGAAGCGTCGCCGTGCAGACATTCATCCCACGGGAGGAAGGCACATGACCTGGAAGGAGCTCTACGCACAGATCAAAGAGGGCGCGGTGCAGAGCCTTTACCTGTTCTCCGGGCCGGAGGAGTTTCTCAAGCGCGACGCGCTGGAGGCGCTCAGGCGCGCGCTGTTGCCCGCTGGCCTTGAGCAGCTCAACGACGCGACTCTCGAAGGCGCGTCCGCACAGGACATCATCGACGCGGCGGAGACGCTTCCTCTGATGTGCGAGCGGCGCATCGTGACCGTGCGGGACTGGCCGGCGCTCATGTCTGGCAGGGCGCGCAACGAGGAGGAGGACGTTTCGCGCATGCTCGACTGGCTGCGCGACGTGCCGACCACCTGCACGCTCGTATTTTGGATGCGCGGCGAGCCGGACGGCCGCAAGAAACTGACGGCGGCGCTGAAAAAGCGCGGCGCTGAGGTGCGCTTCGACCCCCTCGCGGACGCGGACATACTCCGCTGGGCGCTCTCGCGCCTCAAGCCGCTGGGCAAGAAGATCTCGCGCGAGGCCGCGTCGCGCCTGACGTTTACCGCGGGGCGCGACCTGACGCGGCTGTCCGGGGAGATCGACAAGCTCGCGGACTACGTCGGCGAGCGCGAACAGATCGAAGCGGAGGACGTGGACGCCGTGGTGTCGCCCTCGCCCGAGTACAGCGTGTTTGAAATGCTGGACATGCTCTTTGAGGGGGACATCGCGCGCGCCGAGGAGAGCCTGCACACGCTGCTGATGGGCGGGCAGACGTATGTGGGCGTGCTCGCGCTGGTCATCCGCCAGCTTCGCATGCTCTCGCACATGGCGCTGGCGCTGCGCGAGGGCAGGGGCACGCAGGAGGTCGAAAAGGCGCTCAAGCTGCATCCCTACGCGGCAAAGCGCGCATCGCGCCAGGCTCGGACGCTGGACGCGGACCAGCTCGCGCGCCTGTACGATCAGTGCGTGGAGGCGGACTTTCAAATCAAGTCCGGCAAGCTGCGCGACCGCGAGGCGCTGCACGCCGCCATGTTAAGAATCGCCGAGCTTCGCGCGGGCGGGAACCGCGCGCGGGGGCAGAGCGTCTAAGAATCGACGATAAATATGGAGGTGCTGACGTATGAAGAAAATCGTGTCGGCCTTATTGCTGTCGGCGCTTCTGCTGTGCGCGCCGCTCGCCTGCGCCGAGGAGGTGCCCGCCATTTCCGACGGCCTGTTCTCCGCCGCGAAGGAGGCGCTCAGCCTTCTGTCCTACGGCGAGTACGGCCGCGTCTCGGAGGTACTGCCCTTCTCCGGTGAGGCGCCCGGCGCAGAGGAATGGGAGAGCTTTGCCGGTAACTTTTCAACGCTGGATTCCGGCACCGTGCAGCGCGACATATCCGTCGCCTACTGGGACGGCTCCTGTTGGTGGCTGGCCGTGCCCGTGCGCGAGCCGTCGGTTGACTCGGTGGAGGCGATGCTTTTGCGCTCCGACGACGGGAGCACGATCTCCGGATACCGGTATGCGGACTGGGGATCGGTCAAAAGTGGCTATGGCTCCAGCAATTATGTGAAGTGGAACGAGGAGTATGTGGCGGGAACGCCGGTGATCGTCGCGGACTGACGGCAAAAGGACATCAACAGACATCCAGGGCGTTGAGAAAGCCCGCAAGACAAGGAAGCGAGCCTGCAAACAAGGGAGCTTACCTGGACGTAAGTGACCGCAGTT
>DXVG01000066.1 GCA_019409045.1 Clostridiales bacterium
CAGCATCGCTTGCAAACTGCGGTCACTTACGTCTAAGTAAGCTCCCTTGTTTGCAGGCTCGCTTCCTTGTCTTGCGGGCTTTCTCAACGCCCTGGCAGTCTGTTGACTTTGTCAACATCCTCAAGCGCCTCCCTTGCGGGGGGCGCTTTTGTCGTTTCACGGCGGGAAACGGAGATTGCAAATAGTCGAATAAAAATTGTGCAAGCAGCCGAATTTTAGAAAATACGCAAAATTTTGATTGCATTTCGTTCTTTCTTTTATTATAATGAAAAGTAGATAGTAAAGCTATCCACTATCCATTCGGCGCGCGGCGTTCGCGCTACCCGCACGGCATGACAAGGGAGGTATGCGCAATGGCACTCACCACGCAGGAACGGCAGAGGCTGCAAGGCATCGCCCGCGAACTGCGCCTGACGGTCATAGACGTCATGGCCTGGTCCGGCGGCGCGCATGTGGGCGGCTCTCTGAGCAGCATCGACATACTGACCATGCTCTACTTCAAGTACTTAAACATCGACCCGAGCGCGCCCCAGTGGGAGGACCGGGACCGCTTCGTGCTCTCCAAGGGCCACGCGGCGGCGGGGCTGATCCCTGTGCTGGCCAAGCGCGGCTACTTCCCGGAGGAGACGCTCAAGACGTTCAACCACTTCGGCTCGCCCTTTGCCATGCACCCGGATTCGAACAAGGTCATCGGCTGCGATGCCTCCGCGGGCAGCCTGGGGCACGGCCTGTCCATGGCGCTGGGTATGGCGCTGGGCGCGCGGCAGCTCAAAAAGCCGTGGAAGACCGTGTGCCTGATGGGCGACGGCGAGTGCTGCGAGGGCAGCGTCTGGGAGGCGGCGATGGCCGCATCCAACTTCAAGGCCGGAAACCTCGTGGGCATCGTGGACCGCAACCGCTTCATGATCGACGGCGAGACCGAGGACGTGATGAAGCTCGAGCCGTTTGCCGACAAGTGGCGCTGCTTTGGCTGGGAGGTGGTCGAGATCGACGGCCACGACCTGGACCAGATCGACGACGCGCTCGCGCAGGCGTGGGCGGCGACGGACACGCCGGTGCTGATACTCGCCAACACCGTCAAGGGCAAGGGCGTGGACTTTATGGAGAACAACGTGGTCTATCACTACGCCTCGGCGGATTCCGAGCTGTGCGCCAAGGCCAAGGCCTCGATCCTGAAGGAGGGATAAACATGGCGGTCGTGACCGGAACCAACTGGAACGCATACGATGCGGCGACCATGTCGTCGCGCGAGATCTATGGCCGCACGCTGGCGGAGCTTGGCAAGCACAACGAGAAGATCGTCGGCCTGACCGCCGACCTTGCCAAGACCACGGCCATCGTACACTTTGCAAAGGCATTTCCCGACCGCTTCTACAACGTGGGCATCGCCGAGCAGAACATGTTCGGCATGGCGGCGGGGTTTGCCAAGGCGGGGCTGATCCCCTTTGCCTCCACCATGGCGATCTTCGCCTGCATGCGCGCGGGCGAGCAGATTCGCACGGACATCGCCTACCAGAACCTGCCGGTAAAGATCATCGCCACGCACGCGGGCATATCCTTTGGGCACGCAGGCACCACCCACCACTGCACCGAGGACTTTGCCATCATGCGCGCCATTCCCAACATGACGGTGATCTGCCCCGCGGACGGCATCGAGACCTCCAAGGCGGTGCAGGCGTGCGTGGACACGCCCGGCCCGGTCTACATACGCATCGGCCGCGGCTTTGAGCCGCCGTGCTATGAAAGCGACGACTACACCTACGAGATCGGCAGGGCCATCACCATGCGCGAGGGCACGGATCTGACCATCATCTGCTGCGGCATCGCCGTTTTGCAGGCGCTCAACGCGGCAAAGACGCTTCAGGAGGTGGACGGCCTGTCCGTGCGCGTGATCAACATGCACACCATCAAGCCCATCGACCGCGAGGCCATCCTGAAGGCTGTGACCGACACGCGGCGCATACTCACCATCGAGGAGCACAACGTGCTCGGCGGCCTGGGCGACGCAGTGGGCGGCGTGATCGCCGAGTCGGGCAAGGGCTGCGTGTTCAAAAAGCACGGCCTGCAGGACGAGTTCGCCACCATCGGTTATGCGGAGGATCTGTACTCCCACTACGGGCTGGACGCCAATGGCATCGTGGACAAGGTGCGCGAGATGATGGGCATGGAATTTGAACCCGACGAGGACTGGAACGACGAATAGGAGGTGAGCGCATGTCCGCATCCGCGCAGGAGCGCATGGCGGCAAGGCTGTTTCTGGAGGCGGTCTTTCCCACCATGCAGGTGCTTCTGGACGACGACCCCAAGCTGCACAAGTCGTTTGCAAACTTCCACGCCACGGTGCAGTTCGGCGCGCGCGATGATGGCGAACTTCTCTGCTGCCACCTCGTGTTCGACGGGCCGCATGTGGACGTGATCCAAGGCCCGGCGGAAAAGCCGGACCTCACGCTGACGTTTTCCTCCATCGAGAAGATGAACGCACTTTTGCGCGGCGGCATGGCGCTGCCCGGCATCCGGGGCAACCTCCTGCTGCTGCCCAAGATACTCTCGCTGCTCATGGGCCTGATGATCATGTCGCCCAAGAAGACGCCAAAGACGCCCGAAAAGCAGGCGCTGAAGGTCAAGTGCAGCCTCTACATGATCACCCGGGCGCTGTCGAAGTACAACAAGCTGGGCGACCCGGACATGCAGGAGTTTTGCCGCCGCCAGCCCGACCGCATCTACCAGTTCACCGTGGCGGACGGGGGCGACCCCAACGCCATCGCATGCTACCTGCGGGTGAAGGCGGGGAACACCAAGTCCGGCCATGGCGTGTACGCGCGCCGCACGCCCTTTGTCCACTTCTGCTTTAAGAGCGTGGAGGGCGCGCTGAAGGTGCTGCAAAAGGACGAGGAGTTCGTCCGCGCCGTGGAGCTGGGCTATGTGGAGACCATCGGAAGCCCCGAGTACGCCTGCTACCTGAACGACTACATGGCGATTTTGCAGGGAATGCTCACCTGATTTCGCTGCGCGCTGGACAAGCGCGCCAAAAAACGCTAATATAGGAGAGTGAGGCATACACCACGCGATAAAGGGGGAACATCCGCTTGAAAACCGTGTTTTTTGAGAAGGATATACCGCGCATACTGCTGACCAAGGCGGCGGCCCGCGTCTGCAAGCCGCTGCTGTATACGGGGCTGAACGCCGTGAAGTACCGGGAGCTTCCCGACCCGAAGCTGCCCGCGGGCGACTGGGTGCGCGTGAAGAACACCGCCTGCGGCCTGTGCGGCACGGACGTGAGCTTCTTCAAGGCTACCACGGGCACCAACTCCGCGCTCGAGCCCATACCCGGCTCGAAGCGCACGTTCCTGGGCCACGAGAACGTGGGCGTGGTCACCGAAGTCGGCCCCGAGGTGACCGACTTCAAGCCGGGCGACCGCGTGACCATACGCGCCTACATGGCCGGATGCGACACCAAGGGCATCCGCGACCGCTGCCGCTACTGCGAGGAGGGCGACTACAACTTCTGCCTCAACTACGGCGCGCCCTCGCCCTACGGCGTGACCGACACCGGCGCGGGCTGGAGCGACAGCTTCATCTACCCCGCCCGGGGCCTTGCGCACATCTACGACGAGCTGACCGACGAGCAGGCCGTGATGGTCGAGCCCACCTGCGTGTCCATCCACTCGGTGCTGTGCGCGCCGCCGGAAAAGGGCGAAAAGGTGCTGGTGATGGGCTGCGGCGCGATCGGCTTGGGCGTGGTGCAGGCAATTAAAATCGTACAGCCCGACTGCGAGGTGTGGGTGCTCGAGCGCGTGAAGTCGCGGCAGGAGTTTGCCAAAAAGCTCGGCGCGGACCATGTGCTCTCCGGCGAGATCTACGAGGCGACCTCCAAGGCCACGGGCGGCAGCCCCGTATACGTCGGCATGGGCGGCAACCGCTACTTCTTCGGCGGCTTTGACCGCATCTACGACTGCGTGGGCGGCGACTGGTCCAACCACACCGCCGTGCGCCTGTTGCGCGCGCGGGGCACGCTGGTCAAGATCGGCCACCACATGCGCGCCGTCACATTCGACGAAACGCCCGTGTGGTGGCAGGAGCTCCGGCTCGTGGGCGTGGACGCGCACGGCATGGAGACCTGGCAGGGCCGCAGGCTCTACACGTTCGACCTTGCGCAGGAATGGATACGCGACGGCCTCTACAGCGTGGAGGGCTTCGTCACGCACCACTTCAAACTCGACGACTATAAGAGCGCCTTCCGCCTTGCGCTGGAAAACTCGCCCGAGGTGATCAAGATCGTCCTCGATTGCCAATGAGCAGGCAGGACGAACTTCTCCGCATCGGAGAACTGGCAAAGGCTGCGGGCGTGAGCGTCACGACCGTGAAGTACTACGTCAAGGAGGGCCTGATCCGCCCGGCGCGCAAGACCGGGCGGAACATGGCCTACTACGACCCTGCCTGCGTCGCCGCCATCGGCGTGATCCGAAAGCTCCAGCGCGAGCGATACTATCCGCTGTCGGTCATCCGGCGGCTGATGGACGCCGCGCCCGTGGAACAGGTGGAGATGGAGCTTTTGGACGCCATTCACAAGGTGGACGCGCCCGCACCGGACGAGCGGGCGTCGCTTGCCGAGGCCGCGCAGAGGAGCGGGCTGACGGCCAGACAGATCGCGCGGCTGACCGAGAGCGGCGCGCTCGCGCCCGTGCGCGAGGGCCGCAAAAAGCTGTTTTGCGCCGACGATCTGCGGGTGATGGCGCTCGCCAGGCGCCGCCTGGACGCGGGCATCCCCATCGAGCAGACCGTGCGCTCGTTTGGCATCTACGAAAGGGCGCTGCGCGAGGCCGTGCGCGCCGAGGTGGACGACTTTGCCGCGGGCGCGCTGATGTCCGAGAGCGTGACCGCGGGCGCGGGCGCGCGGATGATCCGCGTGTCCGACGAAACGCTGGACAGCTTCATCGCGCTGCGGCGCAAGGCGCTCAACCGCGAATACGGCTCGCGCCGCCTGGAGGATCTGACGCGCTTTGAGCGCGCGCTTTCGCAGGCGCTGTCGGAGCTGGAGAGCGCGCTGCACGCCTCGGGCGAGGAGCGAAGCATGGAGCAGCTCGCCGCCGCGCACGCGAACGCGCCCGCGGCGGACGCAGCGCTGTGCGAGGCCACGGCGCGCTTCTGGGGCTTTGCCAACGCCGGGGGCGACACCGCCCGCGCGCTCTCGGAGGCCGTGTGCGCGCGGGAGTACTTTGAGGCGCTGGAGCCCGCGGGCGAATGCGCGCTGGCGCTTTTGTGCCTGAAGGCCGCGTGGCTGTCGCTCGCGCCGGGCGTACTGGGCTGCGCCGACGCGGGCCGCGCGGCGCTGGAGGCCCTGCCCGAAGCGCCGGCCAATGCGCTGCGCGCGCTGATCGCCACCGGACGGCGGGATGCGCTGGAGTGAACGAACCACCGGGAGGTGCCTGCATGGATTTCAGCGAACTGGTCAAGCGCCAGAGGGCCTTTTTTGAGAGCGGCGCGACGCGCGGGGCGGACTTTCGCCTCGGCGCGCTTCAGACGCTGCGCGACGCGCTCAGGCGCGGCGAGGGGATGATCTTCGACGCACTCCGCGCGGACCTGAACAAGGCGCCGATGGAGAGCTACATGTGCGAAAACGGCATCGTGCTCGAGGAGATACGCTTTCACCAGCGCCACCTGCGCCGATGGATGCGCAACCGGCGCGTGCGCACGCCCATGGCGCAGTTTCACGCGCGCAGCTTCATAGCGCCCGAGCCCTACGGCGTGGCGCTGCTGCTCTCGCCGTGGAATTACCCGGTGCAGCTGTGCCTCGCGCCGCTGGTGGGCGCGATCTCCGGCGGCAACTGCGCCGTGGTCAAGCCCTCGGCCTACGCGCCGCGCACGTCCGCGGCGCTGGCAAAGCTGCTGGGGGACGCGTTTGACCCCAGGTACATCGCCGTGGTGGAGGGCGGGCGCGCGCAGAACAGCGCGCTTCTGGAGCAGAAGTTCGACTATATATTCTTCACCGGCTCCGTGGCCGTGGGCAAGGTGGTGATGGAGGCCGCCGCCAAACACCTGACGCCGGTGACGCTGGAATTGGGCGGCAAGAGCCCCGTCATCGTGGATGAGACCGCCGACATACCGCTCGCCGCGCGCCGCATCGCCTTCGGCAAGGTGTTAAACGCCGGCCAGACCTGCGTGGAGCCGGACTACCTGCTGATCCACAAGACCGTGAAAGACGCCTTCGTGCGCGCCTTCCGCGCGGCGCTGGAGGCGTTCTTCCCCGGCGGGAATTATGCGGACATGCCCGTGATCATCACCGAAAAGCACTACCGGCGGATATTGTCGCTGCTGGAGGGCGAGCATGTGGCGCTGGGCGGCGGGCACGACGACGCGCGCCGGTTCATCGAGCCGACGCTGCTGGACGAGGTATCGCCCGATTCGCCGATCATGCAGGAGGAGATCTTCGGGCCGATCCTACCCATTCTGACCTATGGCGAGCTGAGCGAGGCCGTCGAGTTCGTGCGGGCGCGGCCCAGGCCGCTGGCGCTGTACCTGTTCACCTCCAGGCCCGAGGCCGAGCGGCAGGTGCTCAACAGCTGCTCCTTCGGCGGCGGCTGCATCAACGATACCATCATCCACCTCGCCACATCGCACATGCCCTTCGGCGGCGTGGGCGACTCCGGCATGGGAAGCTACCACGGCAAAAAGAGCTTTGATACATTCACGCACGAGCGCAGCATCGTCAAAAAGTCCACCTGGCTCGACCTTCCCATGCGCTATCACCCCTACGGCGATGGCAAGCTTCGCCTCATCCGCAAATTCATGAAGTAGCAGACTATCCCGCTTCCCGCACTACCGCTTTGGCAGTCTGTTGACGCCGCGCCTCACTGCGCGGCTTTTTTTAACATTGCGGGGGGTTGACAGGACTGTATCTACTGTATATACTGTATATGAACAGAAAAAACGGAGGCATGCCATGAACCTGTTCATCGACAACAAGAGCGGAGCGCCCATCTACGAGCAGATCTGCGAGCAGATCAAGGCGCAGATCATCTCCGGCGCGCTTCGGGAGGACGAGCCCCTGCCGTCCATCCGCGCGCTGGCCAAGGACATGCGCATAAGCGTCATCACCACAAAGCGCGCCTACGACGAGCTTCTGCAGGGCGGATACGTCTACGCCGTGGCCGCGAAGGGCTACTTCGTGGCGCAGCGCAACGTGGAGCTTTTGCGCGAGGAAAACCTGCGCAGCATCGAGGCGCATCTGACGGAGGTCGCCAAACTGGCGGCGAGGTGCAATCTGACGAGGGAGGACGTGATGACGATGTACGACGTCCTCTCCGGGGAGGAAGAATCATGTTGAACGCTCTGGAGGTTCACGAGCTGAGCAAGCATTACCGGGACTTTACACTCGACCGCGTGTCCATGACGCTGCCCGCGGGCTGCGTGATGGGGCTGGTGGGGGAGAACGGCGCGGGCAAGACCACCGTCATAAAGCTCCTTCTGGGCATGCTGCGCCGCGACGGCGGCACGGTGCGCGTGCTGGGCCGGGATATGGACGAAAGCGCGCGGGAGGTGAGGGAGGAGCTCGGCGTGGTGCTGGACGAGGTGGGCTTCCCCGAGTGCCTGACCGCGCCGCAGGTGGGGAAGATCATGGCCTCGGTCTACAAAAACTGGGACGCGCGCACCTACGCGGACAACCTCAAAAAGCTGGCGCTGCCGGAAAACAAGGCGTTTAAGGAGTTTTCCAGCGGCATGAAGATGAAGCTCTCGCTGGCGGTGGCGCTCTCCCACGGGGCGAAGCTCTTGGTGCTGGACGAGGCGCTCAACGGCATCGACCCCGTGGCGCGGGACGAAATTCTGGATATGTTCGTAGACTACACGCGCGACGAGGGGCATTCCATACTGATCTCCTCGCACATCGTCAGCGACCTTGAAAAGATCTGCGACTACATCGCCTTTCTCCACAGGGGAAAGCTCATGCTCTGCGACGAAAAGGACGCGCTGCTGGAGCGCTACGGCGTCATTCACGTCAGCCGCGAACAGCTCGCGGAGCTGGACGGCGCGGCCGTCAAGGGCAGCAAGGCCTCGCCCTACGGCGTGGAGGCCGTGGTGGAGCGGGACAAGATACCCGCGGGCATGCGCGTATCGCCCGTGGGATTGGAGGAACTGTTTGTGTACATGGCGAGGGGGAATCACTGATGCGCGCGCTGTTTTTGAAGGACTGGTATATGGCCAAAAGCTATTGCCGCT
>DXVG01000067.1 GCA_019409045.1 Clostridiales bacterium
GTGTAGTTCGAGCCCTCGATGTCCACGACGCGGCCGATGGCGCGGTGCGTGCCGTCGGCGCTGCAGCGCATGTACACGCTCTCGCCGAGCGTGATGTACTTGTTCGCGGCGGTGTCGTAGGCGTCGTCGAGCGTGGCGCTCACGGTGTAGCGGCTCACCGGCGCGATGGAGAGCACCGTCTGTTCCGCGCTGTCGCCCTGCTGCGCCGTCAGGCCGCGCACCGTGCCGTCCGCCACGGCGTACACGCCGGTGGCGCGCACCGTGGCGACGGTCTGGCCCGCCTCCACGCGCTCGCCCGCGCGCACCGACAGCGATTCCACCGTGCCGCCCACGTCCGCGACGACCGATACCGTCTCCCGCGCCGCGACCGTCCCGGTGAAGAACGCCTCGGCCTGCGCCGCGCCGCCCAGGCACAGCGCCGCCGCCAGGCAGATCGCCCACAAGCGCCTATTGCGCATCGCTCATCCCTCCATTCGCGCCCTCGGGCGCCTCCATGCCCTGCGGCATCTCCATGTCCCCGGACGGCCGCGCGCCTCCGGGGGCCTGCGCGCCTGTGGCCGTCTGCGCGTCCTCGGAAGTCTGCGCGTCCGTGGACGTCTGCGCGGTTTCAGACGGCTGTGCGTCCTCGGAAGTCTCCGCATCCTCGGAAGTCTCCGCGTCTGTGGATGGCTGCGCGTCCGGGGACGTCTGCGCGCCCTCGGGCAACTCCATCCCCTCGGGCAACTCCATCCCTTCGGGCATCTGCGCATCCTCGGGCAGCTCCATCCCCTCGGGCATTTGCGCGCCCTCGGGCAGCTCCATGCCCTCCGGGAAGCCGCCGGAGGCCGCATCCATGTCGCCCCGCTGGTTGATGACCGTGGTCTCCCCAAACAGCGCCTTGTACGCCGCGGTGAGCGACAGCGCGCTCTCCACCGTGCGCGTGCCCGTCTGCACGAACACCACGTCGCCCGCCTCCACGCCGTCTGTGATCTCCACGTTGACGCCGTCGGTCAGCCCCGTGGAGACAGGAACGCTCCGGTAGCCGCCCTGTCCGTCCTCCATGAGCACATAGCTCTGCTCGTCCTCGTCGAAGCTGAGCGCCGCCACCGGCAGCACGTTTACGCCACTGACGGACTGCGTGGGGATGGTCACCGTGGCGCGCATGCCCGGCAGCACGTCTTCGGGCGCGTCGATGTCGGCGGTCACGGTGTAGCCGGCCACGCCCCCGGCCGAGGAGGACACGCGGTTGACGTGGTCGATCTCGGTCTCAAAGGTCAGGCCGAGCGACACCACCGTCACCGAGCAGGACTGGCCCGCCTGCACGGTCTTTACGTCGTACTCGTCCACGCTGGTGGTCACGCGCAGTTCATCCAGGTTTCCCACGGTCGCCAGCGACATCTGCGGCCACACGGCGTCGCCCTTTTGCACGTTCAGCTCCGTCACCGTGCCGTATATGCCCGCCTCCAGCACCTCGCCGCTGGAGAGCCGCATAAGCTCGTCGCCCGGGCTCACCTGCTGGTCCGCCTCCACATAGACCTCCTGCACGGTTGCGCTCTGCGAGGCCGAAAACGTCTCCGACTCCCGCAGATCAATGCTCCCGCTCAGGCTCATGGAGGTCTGTATATCGCCGGTCTCCACGGTGTAGCTCTCGTAGATCGGTTCGCTCTGCGCCACCACCAGCGGCCGGAGCTGATCCCAGCCGACCAGGCACGCGACGGCCACCGCCACCAGACAGATCAGCCGCCGCAGCGGCCTTTTCGCGCGTTTTCGCTTTGCCATATGCAGCCCTCCATTGGCAATATTTTTAACACGCCAAACTAAATGGAAACTAAAGGAAGCGATGAACGGCCTGTGAACATTCCGCGCTTTTTGGGCTGATTACAAAACCTCAACGCTTTAGGACAGATTAAGGCGCATCGTGTAGTATACAATCAGTGCATACGAATGGAGGCGACGCGGATGAGGCTGCTGATCGCCGAGGACGAGCGCGAGCTCGCCAAGGCGCTCAAGACGATCTTTGAACGGCACAACTACGGCGTGGACGTTGTCTTTGACGGGCAGGCCGCGCTGGACTATGCGCTCTCGGGCGACTACGACGGCGCGGTGCTGGACGTGATGATGCCCGGCATCGACGGCTTTGAGGTGGTGCGCCGCATGCGGGCGCAGGGGGTGAGCACGCCGGTGCTGCTGCTCACGGCGCGCTCGGAGATACCCGACCGCGTGGAGGGGCTGGACGCCGGCGCGGACGACTACCTGCCCAAGCCCTTCGCCATGGCGGAGCTGCTGGCGCGCGTGCGGGCGCTGGTGCGCCGCAGGGAGCGCCTGACCGCGCGCGTGACCACGTTTCAGGACCTTTCGCTGGACGCGGACGCCTACACGCTCTTCTGCGGGCAAAACAGCGTGCGGCTGGTGCGCCGCGAGTTTCAGATGATGGAGATGCTTATGGAAAACCCGCGCCACATCATCCCCACCGCGCAGTTCATGGAGCGCGTGTGGGGCTGGGACGCGGAGGTGGACGTGAGCATCGTATGGGTGTACATATCCAATCTGCGCAAGAAGCTTGCAAAGCTGGGCGCGAGCGTGGAGATACGCGCCACGCGCGGCGTGGGCTATTCCCTGGAGGCGACGGTATGATCCGCAGGCTGCGCAGGAAGTTCGTGGGCGTGTGCATGGCCGCCGTGCTGGTGGTGATGGTGGTCCTGGTGGCGCTGATCTCGCTGCTTTACTACCTGCACTCGAGCGCGCAGGTGCGCGATACGCTCTCCTTCCTCGCGCAGAACGGCGGCGAGTTTCCCGTCGTGCAGACCGCCGCGGAGGAGGGCGCGCAGCAGCCCCGGCACTCGCCCCGCCGCGGGCAGGATGCGGGCTTTGGGCTCGCGCCGCTGGACTCGCCGGAAGCGCCGTTTATGACGCGGCACTTCTCCGTGCGCTTCGACGCCTCCGGCGAGGTGGTCAGCGCGAACACGAGCTCCATCGCCGCCATTTCCGAGGAGGAGGCCGTGGAGTTTGCGCAGGCGGTGCTGGAGACGGGCAAGAGCTCCGGCGGGTACGACGTGTACCGCTATCTGGTCTCCGACTACGGCGGGGACACGCTGGTCACGTTTCTGGACGCGAGCGTCGTGCTGCGCATGCAGCGCCAGATACTCGTGCTCGCCTCGACGGTGGCGGTGGTCATCAGCGCGGCGGTGTTTCTCATGGCCGTGCTGTTCTCCGGCAAGGCCGTGCGCCCGACCGTGCAGAGCATAGAGCGGCAGCGCGGGTTCATCACCGACGCGGGGCACGAGCTCAAGACGCCGCTGACCATCATCTCCGCAAACTGCGAGATACTGGAATTGAGCGTCGGGGAGAACGAGTGGCTCGACAGCATCGAAAAGCAGACCGCGCGCATGCGCCGTCTGGTGAACGACCTGGTGGCGCTCTCGCGGCTGGACGAGGAGCGGCCGCAGACCGAGCGGCTGCGCTTTTCGCTCAGCGACGCCGTATACGACACCGCCATGGCCTTCGCCCCCGCCGCCGAGCGCGCGGGCAAGGCGCTGCGCGTGGATACCGACCCGGACGTCTTCCTCTGCGGCGACGAGGCCGCCATACGCCGGCTCACATCCATCCTCATGGACAACGCGGTCAAGTACGCCGACGCGGGCGGCGAGATATGCGTGCGGCTGCTGGGCGGCAAGCATCCCGTGCTGTGCGTGGAGAACGACTTTCAAAACGTGGACGCGCTGGAGTTTTCGCGGCTGTTCGACCGCTTCTACCGCGCCGACCCCGCGCGCACCGGCGACGGGAGCCACGGCCTCGGCCTGTCCATCGCCCGCTCCATCGCCGAGGCCCACCGCGCCTCCATACGCGCCGAAAAGGCCGACGCCGCCCGCCTGCGCCTGCGCGTGCGGTTTTGATGGGCGGCGCGGGGATCGACGGGCCTGCGCGCGCCCGGGAGAGCAACCGGCGCGCACAGGCCCGATCTGCAGGGATTTGAACTCGCGCAAAAGACAAGCCATTCGCAGGGCTTGAATGTCGACATTGCCCTCCCTTAAAAGCGCCTTTTGCTGTTCTCTCTGTACTTTTTCGGCGACATCTGATATGTTTTGTGAAAGAGCTTATTGAAATAAATCGGGTCCTTAATTCCGACGGAGGCTGAAATGCCTGCGATCGTATCGCTTGTCTCCCGGATTTTTTCTTCGGCAACGGAAATCCTGAATCTGTTGATAAAAGCGATCGGCGATATGCCGAAATGCCTTTTAAAAACGGCATGGAAATTGGATTGCGACATGTTCAGGTGTCTTGCGAGGTCCTCCACCTTGATCTGGCGCATATAGTTTTTTTTGATGTATTCAAAAGCGGACAGCATAGTGCGATTTGCCTTGGCAAGCTTTGGCTTTGAAGCCCTGAAAAGTATTTCAAGCACCTTATAACCGCAAGCATACTTTTCAAAAATATCCTCGGTTAAGAACAGCATGTCAAAAACAGAATTGAGCTCGTCACGGTATTCGTCGGGAAGGATCGTCGGAAAGTCATACAGGGAATCGAAGCTGACGGAATCGTTGATAACAGCATCCAGAAAGACCCATCTTGCACGCATTATACCCGACTGTGCATCGGTATGATGCGTGATGTGCTGCTTCTCGCCCGATGGTGCGATAAAAAAGCCTCCCGCGCCGGTATTCTTGCGGTTTTGATTGCCGATGGCTATATCGTAATTCCCTTCTACGGCCTGCACAACCGAAAGCCAGGGCAAAACCTTTATATGCTCTAAATTTTCGCAGTTGCCGTCATGAAGAGACCCCCAATTGAAATACTCCAATTTTACTTTTCGAATTTCCATAAGTGCGCTCCCTCTTTCGCCTACAATAGTATTATACAGTTTTTTAAGCGGATAAGCAATTGATTTTCAGAGTATTTTATAATATATTGATTTTGTAAAACAGCAGAGGAAGGAGCAAAGCCATGAAGTTCTATACGGCAAACGGATATGAGCGCCCTATCCGCTTAAGCGATGCCACAAGGCGCTTTGCATATGAATCGCTGAATCATAAATACGGCCTTGATACAATGAAAACCGCCGCGGTCACGCTTGACGATATTGAGAATTTCGACAAGCTGACAAGGCTTGAGAAGTACGATGTGGCAATCGCCAGAATAGCCTCAGATTCTCCGATACGGATCTGCGATAACGAGAAAATAAGCGGTGCGGCAACGCTGGGCAGCGCCATAGGCCATGACGTTCCGGCAATGTACAGGGGCAAGTGCTTTTGCAGAAGCATAAGCCATTTGACGGTCGATTTTGAAACCGTACTAAAGCACGGGATACTGCGATGTATTATGGTCAAAGAAGTCAATATGACGCAGGAGCATTATAACTCCATTGCCGACCTCTGGCACAGACTGAAACACTGTGAATATGTGGAACTGATACCGTATCACGCATACGCAGGCTCAAAAATGCTTGAGCTTGGAAAGGAGGACAACGGAAACCCGGAATGGATTCCTACCGACAACCTCCTGAAGGAAGCCAAAGAGCTGTTGAGGGCCAAGGGCGTCAAATTAAAGTAAATGCCCGCGATATGCCCAAATTCTGCATAGCATAAAGAGCAACAATATACACCGCTGATGTTCACCCCGGGGGGCATCAACGGTGTTTTCAATTCTATATGCGGAATTTCGGCAAATATATTTCCGCATTAAAACAGGCAAGATTTTGCAAAACCCCATTCCATATCGCTGTCGGACGCTCCTTTTGCAAGATGGCTTTCGGGTTTGCCTGGATCCCGTTCAGATTTCATTTGCGACGGCAAACACCCCACTGTCCCGGGCCCTGGGTCTCTCCCGGCGCGGCTACATTACGCCCGCCGACTCCCAGCCCACGATCTCCAGATCGTACGCCGCCCCGTTGTCGCTCATCGAGTACATGTAGACCAGAAAGGTGTAGTCGTGCTCCGGCGCCATCAGCTTGAACAGGTAGAACTCGTAAGTGGTCGAAAACGGGGAATCATAGGTCCAGTCGCCGCCATCCACATACTCCCATGAGTAGAGGTCGCTCTGCAAAAGCTCCAGCGACGCGCCGGCCTCGTCCAGCCGAGAGGCCAGAAACGGCACATCGCCGTGCGCATCCATGTAGCCATAGGCACCGTACAGGTCGGCCATCCCGCGAAGGATGCCCTCCGTGGTGAACTCGCCCACCGTGGTCATAAACCAATGCGCGTGCTGCCCAATATCCACGCCGTCAACGCTGTCGACGCGGGGATCGACGCTGCCGCCCAGCGGCAAACCCATGTCCACGCGCCGACTGCCATCCACCCATGCGTTCCACATCTCAAACAGCTCCCCGTCGGTAAAATCGGACGGGGACGCGGACTCGGCCACGGGCTCCCGGCTGCTGAGGTAGGAGAGCAGCACATAGCCCGTATACCCCTGATAGACGCACTCGCCAAACTCCTCGTTGACCTGATAGACCTCCAACCGGGTCCCCAGCGGTATCTTCGCCAGCCGCCGGGAACCGGTATCCGGATGCTCGCGCAGGGACACCCACTCCTCGCAGTTGACCACATACATCCAGCCGAGGTTGCGCCCCATTCCGTAGCCGTAGTAATCCTCGTACATGCCCTCCGCGGCGGCATGCATCCATGCCTCGCCGCCCGCGCCTGCGCAGATGCACAGCGCAACCAGCCATGCAAGCGCCCGCGTGAACCGCCTGAACACATTGCGCATCCCCATTCCCCCTCCATCGCCCCTCTGGGCAGGTATAATATAACAAGCCTATTATATAACATTTCGAATATATTTTCAAGACCGGACGGCCGGTTTTCGCGTCGGAGGAGGCATTGCAGCACGCGGCTTCTTCGCTGATGTTGAAGAATTGAAGGAGCTCGTTCGCCATACCATGGCGATGAAAGCAGAGGGGCAAACGCTGGAAGTCAAGGCGGCGCATCATGGACAGGGTCGATGACAACGTCCGCAAAAACTGCATCGCGCGGCCGAGGTTCGCGCAGCTTTCAGAGCAGCAGGCGTATACTTCGCTGCATCTTATGCAAAACGGCGTGCCGACGCTCGCGGCCGTGATGAATTTCGGCATCTATCCGCAGGGCCTGTTTCCTCAACTGGCGATCACCGCCGTGGTCGTACCCGGTACCGCCATCGGCGACACTGCATCGGATGGCGCGCGCTTTCTGGACAACAAGCGCATCGAGGGAACGCTGCTGAAGGAGTCGATTGCCTTTTGCGCGCGCGATATGAAGGCGCGCACGATCATCGACCTGAAGACCGGTCGGCATGTAGAGCGCATGGAATACCCGCTCGGAGCGATCCGCGAGGCGGTATTGAACGCGCTGATCCACCGGGATTACAGCCGCTATACGGAAGGGACGCCTGTGCAGATCGACTTTTTCACCGACCGCCTGGAGATACGCAGTCCCGGCGGATTGTACGGGCGCATGACCGTGGAGCAGTTGGGCATAGAACACCCGGACCTGCGCAATCCGGCGCTGGCGGTCATGGCGGAGACGCTGCTGGGCGCGGAAAACCGCTTTTCCGGCATTCCGACGATCCGGCGGGAAATGGCCGAATATGGGCTGCCGGAGCCGCTGTTTCAGAACCTGCGGAACGAATTTGTGGTCACGCTGTACAACCGCGCGCAGGAGAGCGGGATGGAGCGCCTGGGAGGCGGAAGGCCTGCTGGCGTATTGCAAGACGCCGCGCAGCCGTCAGGAGATCGCCGACTATCTCGGCATCCAGCCGACCGCCTACATGACGAAGAAGTACATTCAGCCACTATTGGAGACAAACGCGCTGAAGATGACGATCCCGGAAAAGCCACGAAGCAGAAGAAATACTATGCGTGAGAAACCGCGGCGCTTTCGCGCGATCTGCGCCAGTGGGTTTGGCAAAGATCCCAGGTATGCGAACAATGCTGCCGGCAAAAATGGAAATGCTGGAACGCGGAAAGAAATCGCGCACAGATACGGCAAAAGCCCGCGGCAGGCGGCGCGCTTCATCCGCCTGATGAGCAAAACCCAGCGCGTTTGCGCCCTGCCTGCGCGCTATGCGCCGAAAACCCGAGCAAATCACCCCCTCGCCGACGATCGAGACAGGGGGCAAAAAACGCCGAAGCCCCGATTAGATCAGGGGCTTTGGCAATATTCATGTGTCTGCACTCATAAAATGATACAAGTAACGATTTCACGGTAGGGGTATTCAA
>DXVG01000068.1 GCA_019409045.1 Clostridiales bacterium
CTCAGGTTGTGGATTCTTGCACTTTCATTTTTCCTGATTGGGCTTGCTTTGTCCGATTTTTTGTTCTTTACCCCAACTTTTATTATAGAGCCATAAGCGAGTCATCGTCATTCAAGGGAAATGCTTCTATGATTTTCCAGTCCTCAAGGCGGCGAAAATCGCGCAAATAGCGGAATGCAACAGAAAAGGTATTGGTACGATCCACCTGAGCCGAAGACGGGAATTTTCCGATATGATGTATGACAATACCGGGATGGACTTCGATCGGCTTTATCAGTGGCGTGTGTCGCCCTTGTTGAGGCCCCTGTTGCCGCCCAAACCATTGGCCTTTTTTGATGTCAAAGACTGTAAGCGCGTACTTAAACGCTTGAGGCGTGTAAGAGATTTAGATCAGAACTACAATTGAGCCGCGAACGATGGCAACCTCAAACGAGTCATGAGGCCGCCTGGGACATGGGCTTCTTCCGCATCCCCATCCCGGCGGTCATGCTTTGCCGCAGGCGCCACGGCCGCCCTGAGCCTCTCCCCGCGCCTCGCGGGTCGGCGCGAAGCCCCGCCGCGGAACCGGCGCGCAAGGCCGAAGCGCGCGGACATGACCGGCGAGGGGGATTCCGCTATGGACAGGAGGCGGTGGCCATTTCTGGCAGCGCGATGCAAAACCGGCTGCCATGGGGCGCGACGGGGGCGTAGGACAGCCTGCCGCCATGGCTTTCAACAATGCTCCGGGCGACGCTCAGGCCCAGTCCGCTGTGCGCCCGGTCCGCGCGGCTCTGGTCCGCGCGATAGAAGCGATCAAATATGCGCTCGCGTAGCTCCGGGGGGACGCCGGGGCCGTCGTCCTCGACGATGATCCACGCCGTCCGTCCCCGGCGCTGCGTCAGGATCGTCACATGCCCGCCCGCCTGCGTGTAGCAGACGGCGTTGTCGACGAGCGCGTTCAGCGCGCGCCGCAAAAGCGCCTCATTCCCCTCGACCACCGGAAGCGCCTCCGGCGTCGGCGCGACGCACAGCCGAACGCCCTTCTGCTCCGCGGCGGCGGCGTGGGCCTCCGCTGCGCTGCGAACGAGCGAGGCGACCTCCACCGGCGCGCCCTCCGCCGCCCTGCCGTCGGTCGCGGCGGTGAGGAGCAGCATATCCTCGCAGAGACTGCTCATGTGCGTCAACTCTTTCAGTATCTGCTCGACAAACGGCGCATGGTCGGGCGGGTCCAGCATCAGCGCCTCCGCGTGGATGCGGATGACCTGCATCGGCGTGCGCAGCTCGTGGGAGGCAGCGGACACAAACTGATTCTGCTTTGCGTGGGCCTCCCGGATGGGCTGCGTCACCCCCCCTGAAAAAACCCACCAAACCAGCGCGATC
The DNA here is from genome assembly GCA_019409045.1 of Clostridiales bacterium. Classification (GTDB taxonomy): domain Bacteria; phylum Bacillota; class Clostridia; order Christensenellales; family Aristaeellaceae; genus Pullichristensenella. Next base: position 1,360 of record DXVG01000068.1, read on the forward strand.
CCCGCCACCGCCAGCACTGCGATGCCCGCGTACAACAGCCGCTGGACGCGCCGCTGGGCGTCCGCCGCCCGCATATCCTGCAACACGACGACCGTCCGCGCGTTCCGATAGTCGTCGATGCGGCGGATCGCCGCCAGATACCGCTCGACATGATCGCCCATGACCGTGCCGTTCCAGTCGCCCGCGTCCGGGGCGGACTCCAGCGCGCGGGAGAGCAGCACATCCCTGTCCGTCTCGGGCTTCCAGCCGCCGCGGAAGGCGATGGGGCCTCCGCCGTCCTGTATGGAGATGATCAGCCCGTCGGCCACCTCCGTCTTGGCGAGCTGCGCCGTGCGTATGGCGCCGCTCATGCGCACATCCTGCGCGATGCGGTCCGCCTGCGCCGCCAGCCGCGCCCGTTCGCCCTGCTGTAGCTGCCGCTCGGATACGCTCAGCGCCGCCAGCGCGGTACATACGACCACCGCGCCGAGCACGCCGATGAGCAGGATCGCCAGCTTCTTTCGCAATGCGGCAATCATGCGCGCTCCAATCGAAAGCCGATGCCGTGCACGGTGGCGATCTTCACGTCCGCGCCCACCGCCCGCAGCCGCTTTCTGAGAAAATAGATGTAGTTGTCCAGGTTGCCGCCCTCCACCGGCGCGTCGCCCCACACGCGCGAAAGCAGCAGCTCCCGGGGCAATACCTGCTCGGGATTGCGCATGAACTGCGCAAGCAATTCCGCCTCGCGCCGGCTCAGCGCGCAGGAAGCGCCGTCCTCATGTTGCAAAAATCCCCGGTCTGCATTCAATGTGACCTTTCCATACTGCAACCGCTCCGGCTCGCTCAGCTGCGGGGCGCGCCGCCCCAGCGCGCGCACGCGCGCCAGCAGTTCCTCCACGGCGAACGGCTTCACCAGATAGTCGTCCGCCCCCGCGTCCAGCCCCTCCACGCGGTCGCCAATATTGGCCATGGCCGTAATCATCAAAACGGGGGTCGTGATGTGCCTCTCGCGCAGACGGCGGAGCAGCTGCACGCCGTCCATCCCCGGCAGCATCCGGTCCAGCAGGATCAGTTCATACTTGCCCTGCGACGCGGCCTCCAGCCCGCTCGGGCCGTCCGCGCATGCGTCGGCCGCGAATCCCGCGTGCTTCAAATGAAACGCCAGCCCCTGCGCCAGCGCGGCGTCGTCCTCGACGATCAGTATCCGCATCCGCGCGCCTCCCTTCCATGCGCCCATTATAGCGCGCAACCATCTAATTTTCATCTAATTTCCAGATTTAGAAGCCTTTTAGAAAAACGCCTGTTAGAATGGCGCTGTAAGGGACCCCCCGGCTCTATTATACACGATCTTCATGGAGGAGGCTATCATGAATAAGCATAGCAAGCGGCATCTCTGTCTGTTTCTCTGCATGGCGCTGCTCACGGCGCTCTTCCCCGGCAATCTCGCTCTGGCTTCCGAGGTGGCCATGGGGCGCTATGTGGAAGCGCCGATCGACCTTCCCAGTGGGGCGTGGCAGGCGTTTACACAGGCGAACGGCACGATCTATGCCGTAAACGCGAGCGGAGACACGCTGCTGCAAAGCCTCGACCTCGAGGCCGACAACTGGGAGACGCTGCCCTCCGGCCACGACGAGGCCGCCTCGCCCGCGCTGGGCGGCGTCAACGGCATCGCCGCGGCCGAGGACGGCACGATCTACCTCTCCTCCGGCTGGGCCATGCAGACGGAAGACGGCTATCCCTTCCTCGAGCGCATCCGGGACGGCCAGGCGCAGCGCGTGCAGCTGGACCAGGAGCTCTACACGGGCATGGATCGCCTCATCTTCTGCGCGCTGCCCTCGGGGGACCTGTTCGCCCTGAGCGACGTGGAGGCCTATCGCTTCTCGCCCGAGGGGGAGACGCTTATGCGCTATGCCGTATCCGGCGGATATTCCGTGGCCGCATATGAAGGCGAGGTCGCCATTTGTTCCCTGACCAACGGTCTGATCAGCGTGCTCGACATCGAGAGCGGGCGGCTGTTGCGCTCCCTGGCGCTGCCCGGCGCGAGCGAATATGGCATTGTCGGATACGATGGCAAAGGCGCGCTGTACTATGTCTGCCCGGAGGGGCTCTATCAGGTCAACGCGGGCAGCGACATCATGGTACAGATCGCGGACGGCCGCCTGATGACCGCGGGCAAGCCCAGCGTCGAGGCGTGCGCGCTCCTGTTCGACGCGCAGGACAACCCGATCGTCGCCTACACGCAGGGCGGTGTCAAGTCGCTCGTCGCCTATCGCTACGACGAAAATGTCGCCACCGAGCCGGGCACGATTTTGAGCGTCTACACGCTCTACGACAGCCAGACGCTGCGCGAGTGCGCCAACCGATTCCAGCTGGAGAACCCCGAGGTGCTGGTGGAGATCACCGTGGCGCTGCCCGAGGGCACCGCCGTCACCCGAGACGACGCCATCCGCACGCTGAACACGGAGCTGCTCTCCGGCAACGGCCCGGACGTGCTGGTGCTGGACGGCCTGCCGGTGGAGAGCTACATCCGGCAGGGCATGCTGCTCGACCTGACCTCCACCATACAGCCGATGCTCGACTCCGGCGAGCTGCTGGAAAGCGTGGCCTCGTCCTTTGCGGAAGACGGCGCGATCGCCGCCGTGCCCACGCGCTTTCTGCTGCCCACGCTGTGGGGCGAGGTATCGGGCGTGGAGACGCTTGCGGACATGGCCGCGTGGGCGCAGGAAAACCCGGACGCGCTGCCCCTCTACGCCACGGACGTGGAGCTGCTGGTCGGCACGTTTTACCTGAGCTGCGCCCCGGCATGGTTTGACGATGCGGGGCGGCTGGACGAGGCAAAGCTCGAGCAGTTTCTCGTCGCGCTCGGGGACATCCGCGGAAGCTGGACGTATGAGGCCGTCGTGCAGGCAACCGGGCAGGATTATCAGACGCGGCTGAACAGCGAGGGCGTGGCGCTGGAATGGAACCCATACAGCGGCACGGACAAGGGCTTTGTGGTGGAAATACTGAGCGGCGTGACGATGGTGAAGGGCCTGCAAAGGCAGCGTCCCTGCCTGCTGCGGGGAAGGGACGCGCTGGCGGAGATCAACGGCCAGCTGCATGCAAGCGCCATCGAGGGCGGGGACTTCGCGCCGCTGCCCGGTCAGGCGCAGGGCTGCTTTGTGCCCGCGCTGACGCTGGGCGTGAACAAGGGAAGCGCGAACACTGAAACGGCGACGGCGTTTGTCGCCTGTGCGCTGGGCGAGGCCACGCAGGGCTCGGCCTTTGACGGGTCGGCGGGCTTCCCGGTAAACGCCGCGGCGCTGGAGGCGATGCTGCGCGAGGACGCCGCCCCGCAGTGCACCTCGGCAGTCTCTGCCGGGGATATCTCCTGGTCCAGCAAGTGGCTCGATCAGGCGCAGTGCGACCGCCTGCGCGGGATCATCGACGAATTGCAAACGCCGGTGGTCGTAGACTTTACGCTCTACCAGATGCTCGTGGATGAGACTACTCCCTTCTTCGAGGGCGACATCGACGCCGCGCAGGCCGCGAAAAACCTGTGCGACCGGGCCAATGCGTACCTTGCGGAGTAGCGGCGCGCGCCGCCGCGAGGCGCTGACCGGCTGGCTGTTTGTGCTGCCCAGCCTCATCGGCGTGTGCATCTTCCTGGCGTTCCCCATGGTGGACACCGTGCGCCGTTCGTTTCTCTCCGTCTCCGGGGAATGGCGCGGGCTGGAGAACTACCGGGCGCTGATGGACAACGCCTCCTTCCGCCTCGCGGCGGGCAACACCGCCCGATTCCTGATCACGGCGGTTCCGCTGCTTCTGCTGCTCTCGCTGGGGGCCGCGCTTGCGGTCCGGCGCGCCCCGGCGTTTGTGAAGTCCGGCTTCCTCGTGCCGCTGGCGCTGCCGGTGGCCGCGCTGGCGCTGATCTGGCAGGTGCTGTTTGACGATCAGGGGCTGGTGAACGCGGCGCTCAACGCCATGGGCGCGCAAACCGTCGCCTTTCTGGACTCCGCAGCGGCGTTCTGGGTGCTGGTGGGCAGCTACATCTGGAAGAATATGGGCTTTGACATGGTGCTCATGCTCGCGGCGCTCTCAGGCGTCCCCAAGGCCCTCTATGAAGCCGCGCAGCTCGACGGCGCGGGGCGCTTTCGGCAGTTTCGCGCCATCACGCTCCCGCACCTGTATCCCACGCTGTTCGTCACAGCGGTGCTGTCGGTGATCAACGCCTTTAAGGTGTTCCGCGAGGCGTACCTCGTGGCGGGCAACTACCCGCACGAGAGCATGTACCTTTTGCAACACCTGTTCAACAACTGGTTTTTGCGGCTGGACATCGACAAGCTGTGCGCGGCCGCGACGCTGACCGCGCTGGCGCTGGGGGCGCTGATATTGCTGCTGCAAAAATTCCAGGGGAGGTCGCGCGTGTGAAATCCATTGCAAAGGCCCTGTGGATCGGCGCATGTGCGCTTCTATGCCTGACGATGTTGCTTCCTCTGGCAATGCTGCTTGTCGGTTCGCTGATGGGCAACGACGAGGCGCTCAAGGCGCTGGGGCCCGTGTTCTCCGGCACAGAGGGGTATGCCTCATGGCCGCTTTTGCCGCAGTATCCCACGCTGCGCGGCTATATAGAGCTCATGCTGGATTCCCCGGAGTTTTTCGCCATGTTCTGGAACTCCGTTTCCTACGCGGCGCTCTCGCTTGCGGGGCAGCTCGTGGGCGTGGGCGCGGCCTGGGGCTTTGCGCGCTACCGCTTCCCCGGCAAGGGGGCCGCCTTCGCGCTGTACGTCTTCCTGATGCTCATGCCGTTTCAGGTGACCATGATCGGGCAGTATCTGGCGCTGGATTCCCTGCAACTGATGGACACGCGCTGGGCGATCATACTGCCTGCGGTGTTTTCCACCATGCCGGTGTTCATCGTGACGCGCTTTTTCGAGGTGATCCCGGAAAGCGTATTGGAAGCGGCGCGCATCGACGGCGCGGGGGAGGTGCGCATATTTGTGCGCATGGGGCTTCCGCTGGGCCTTCCCGGGCTGTTGGGCGCGATGGTTTTGAGCTTTATCGAGGTCTGGGGCATGATCGAGCAGCCGATGACGTTCCTGCGCTCCCAGCGCCTGTGGCCGCTGTCGCTGTACCTGCCGCAGATCACCGGCGATTCGCTGGGCTGGGCGATGACCGCGTCCGCCCTGGCGCTGCTTCCGCCCCTGCTCGTGTTTCTGTGCGGCCAGCGATACCTCGTGCAGGGTATTGGAGCCATGGGTTTGAAGGAGGGATGAGCGATGCAGATCGAAGGCAAGCGGCGCTCGGTTTGGACGCGCGCGCTGGCGTACTTTTTTGCGGCCATGCTGCTTTTGACGCTGGTCAGCCGCGCGGCGGACGCGATTCTCCTGCCGCTCGTGGACTGCGGCCGCCCCCTGCCGGGCGCGCTCAACCATGTGGTGAGCGCAAGCGGCGTCATCGAGGCGGAGGAGCAGCGCCCCGTCGCGGCGGAGCCGGGGCTTTCCATCGCCCGCGTCTATGTCCGCGCCGGGCAGCGCGTGGAGGCGGGGGAGGCGCTCATCGCCTATGACGGCGAATCCCTCCGGCGCGCGCTGGAGGAAAAGCAGGCGGCGCTGGATGCGCTCGCCCTGCAGGCGCAGCTGGACGCGCTGGATTCGGGCGGGAGCGCGCCCTCCGAGGGAGCCGCGCAGACCGGCGCGTCCGGCGACGCCGCGCTGCAAAGGCAGGTCATTGAGCAGAAGCTGCGCGCGCTGGAGATCGACGCGGCGCAGGCGGAGGTAGACCGCCTGACGCGGCTTTTGTACGACGGCGCGACGCTGACCGCGCCCACGGCCGGCACGGTCAGCGAGGTGCTGGTGGCGGCGGGCGACATTGCCACATCGGAGGCGGCGCTCAGGCTCGCGCCCGCGACCTCCGTGCTGGTCGTGCGCGCGCAGGTGACCGCCGAGCAGGCCGAACACCTCTCGCCCGGCATGGAGGCGCGCTTCCGGCTCTCCGGCACGGCTTCCGAGGCCGAGGCCCGCGCGACGTTGCGCACTCTCGCGCCCACCCCGTCGGGCTTCGAGGCCGTGTTCGAACTGCCGGAGGGATATGGGGAAGTCGGGCAGTCCGTCTCCCTGACCACTGCGCAGACGACCGAGACCTACGACATGTGCGTGCCGCTGGGCGCCATCGTCTATCGCGGGGAAACAACGGGCGTGTACCGCATCCGCACGGGGCAGAGCGTCCTCGGCGAGGTAGAGTACGCGGAGTTCGTCGCGGTGACCGTCCGGGAGACGGACGCGCAGACCGCGGCCATCGAGGGCTCGCTGCTTGCGCAGGATTCGGTGATCGTCTCCGCCAACAAGCCGGTCAATGAGGGCGACCGCGTCAGGAGCGCGGCATGAGGCGCGCGGCGATGCGGCTGTTCTGGCTGGCGGCGTTCGCCCTCTGCCTCACAGCGGCCGCGTGCAGCGCCCTCGACATGCGGGGGATGTGGGAAGACCGCGCGGCGTGCTCCATCGCGCCCTCCACCGGGGACGAGCTGGCGCCGCTGGAGGCCCTGTACCCCGAGATCGAATGGACGGCCTATGCGCAGGGCGAGGCAGCCCTGTCCGTGGCAAACGACGCGCTCCCGGCCCGCGCCGCGCAGGTGTGCGAGCTGGCCTTCCTGGGCGACCCCGGACGCATCGCCCCCTTCTGCGTCGCCTCCGGGAGGCTCCCGCGGGAGGGGGAGAGCGGCGTGTGCGCGCTGGACGCGCAGTCCGCATGGGCGCTGTTTCGCACCACGGACGCAGGCGGCAATCGCGTGCGCGTGGACGGCGATGCAC